>JAGZRY010000300.1 GCA_018381425.1 Haemophilus parainfluenzae | reverse complement strand
AGTGAATGAATCAAAATTATCTAAAAAGAGAATATTAGCCATAATTTATCGTCCTTATTTTGCTTGGGTATTGATTTGTTTGATTGCTTTAAGCACCGCCGCTGCTTTATGGCGAGTCTCATCCGCTTCCATTTGTGGATCAGAATCCAACACTTCACCACAACCTGCTTGAATATGGGCAATGCCATTTTGTACAAAAGCAGAACGAATCACGATACAGGTATCAAAATGACCATCAGAGGTGAGATAACCGACCGCACCACCGTAGCTGTGACGTTTTTGCTGTTCAAATTGATAGATTAACTGCATCGCTTTGATTTTAGGCGCACCAGTTAACGTTCCCATATTCATGCAAGCTTGATAAGCATGTAAGGCATCAAGTTCAGGACGAAGTTTACCCACTACGCGAGAAACCAAATGCATGATGTGCGAATAGCGATCCACTTGCATTAATTCGGCTACTTTACGTGTACCGCTTTGGCACACGCGAGCAATATCATTACGGGCTAAATCCACTAACATTAAATGTTCAGCTTGCTCTTTATGATCAAGACGTAATTCTAATTCCAAACGCGCATCCAATTCAGGGTCAATATTGCCATGCGCATCAAAACCACGTGGGCGAGAACCTGCAATTGGGTAAATTTCTAATTGACGATTATCTGGTGCATATTTCAACGCACTTTCTGGTGATGCACCGAATAAAATGAAATCCTCATCGTTCATGTAGAACATATAAGGGCTTGGATTGTTATGTTTTAATTGTGCATAGCTCGCAAGGGTATTCGGGCAAGCTAATGAAAAACGGCGAGATGGCACGATTTGGAACACATCACCAATATTAATATGATGTTTTAATGCTTTGACAATGCCGATAAATTCAGGATCTTCAAAGTTGGTGCTGACTTCATCACTTGCTGCTTTAATGGAAAGTACGCCATCAATATTTCTTAATTTTTGTGCAATAGAAAGTGCTGTTTTCGCGACTTCCACTTGTTCTTCTTGGCTAAAGCAAAAGCTTTTTAATGTGGCTTGTTGGCTTTGGTGGTCGATGGTGATTAAATTTTCTGCGAGATAAAAACTGTAATCCGGGCAGTTAATGCCATCGTCTTTTAATTCAACACCTTGCATTGGAATAAAATTCGCCACCAAATCATAAGCAAATAAACCACCTAAAAAGACGGGTGTGCTGCTATGTTGATAATGGTTAGAAATTACACGAAGTCCATCAAAAATGGTTGCGGCTTGTAATTTACTGTCTTCATCTAATTGATTGTCTAGCGGCGCAAATTGTACAGAAAATTCATTGTCAAAATTGACCGCACTTACGGTACCGAGTTGGCTTAATACTGGATGAATTTCATTTAATACTTGTTTGCCGTTCGCATTCAGTGCTCTAAAAGTCACTTGATTGCCTAAACAAGTGATTTTAACGGCAGCATTAATCAGAATAAGGCTCTGTAAGCTATTTTTACTACCAATTTCGGCAGAGTCGAGGAGAAGAGAATTTGAGTTCTGTTTGCAAAGCGTATTAAAAATTGCGGTGGTGTCGGCATGATAGGGAACCGGTTGAGAGGTCACCGCAATAAAAGGAGTATTTTTCATAATCAATCCTGTATCTTGATACTTTTGCACTATTAAACTAGTACATGATGCATAAGTCAAGAAAATAATCAAAAAATTGGCGTGATTTTACAATATTTTTTTAATTTTTAACCAAAGATATTAAAAATAGAGGAAGTTGATTAGAAAAAAGCCATTTCGAGGCATGTCTCAAAATGGCTTAATAGAAGAGGTTGATTCAGTGATTAGAGAGAAGCAACGATCTCATCAATTTTATTTCTTGCTGAACGTTGTGCGTTTTCAATTGCCTCTGCACCTAATCCGATACCTTTTGCATAAGCAAACTGAACATCGGTAATGCCAACAAAACCTAAAATCGCTTTTAAGTAATTTGTCACATTGTTATTTTCATCATACATGCCACCAAAGCTTGCTAATACAATCGCTTTTTTTCCTTGAAGTAAACCTTCAGGGCCATTTGCAGTGTATTGGAATGTCACGCGAGGGCGAGCGATAAAATCAAAATAAGATTTAAGTTGTGTTGGGATGCCTAAGTTATACATTGGTGCCCCAATGACGATAATATCCGCAGCCTTTAATTCAGCGACTAATTCATCTGATAGCGCTAAAAGTGCATTTTCTTCTGTTGTTTTAGGCTCGCCACGTACCGCAGTTGCCGCTGTTGCATCAAAATGGGGAAGGGGTTGCGCCGCTAAATCACGTACCACAATGTTGTGGTCTTTTAATTTTTCAATGGTGTAATCGGCTAATTTATTACTTTGAGAGTTATCTGCAAGGATGCTTGATTTTAATACTAATACGTTCATAGAGTTTCCTTTAATTTGTATTTATCAAAAGTGCGGTCATTTTATCGGAAATTTTGAATAGATAAAGTCGCTATCAGGAAAATCATTATTTACTCATTGGAAAGAATTTAGCGAGATATTAACAAGCGTGGTGGAAAGTGTTAAAATTCTCCGCCGCACTTGGTTTGCTCGATAGTGGGAGTGAATGAAAGTGCGGTTTGTTTTTAATCATTATTTGCATGTTGCCTTTCGTATGGGCGA
>JAGZRY010000299.1 GCA_018381425.1 Haemophilus parainfluenzae | reverse complement strand
ATCTCAATGAAAAATTATAATGATATGGCTCTGGCTCTTGCCGGTGTTTGTCAATCAGTCTTATTAATCAGTCAATTAGCACAAAAAGGCGAAGTTGATGATCAAGATGCATTCCAAATTACCATTCATTCTCTTCTCATCACTCAACCTGAAGATACATTAGCCGTATTTGGCGGTGATGTTCAACATCTTAAAGTGGGATTAAACACACTTATTGAGCAACTGACCCAATTAAATGACAAAAATTTATTGAATTATTGGGGTAGCCTGTTAGCGTTAGAGAGCAGATTAAACAAGCAACCTGAAATCAAACAAGAACTTGGCCGCAGAATTGCGCGTTTACCTGAGCAACTTGCTTATCACGACAATCAATTTGATGATGAGATGTTTTCTATCATGGCAAACATTTATATCGATACAATTAGTCCTTTAGGCAAACGCATTCATATTATTGGTTCGGTATATCATTTACAGCAACAAAACGTGCAAGACAAAATTCGTGCGTGTTTACTTGCCGGCATTCGTTCTGCCGTCTTGTGGCGTCAAGTCGGCGGCAGAAAATGGCAACTGTTGTTTCATCGTAAAAAATTAGTGCAAGCGGCGCGACAACTCTACTCAACTTTAAATTAATCCTTGGAGAACTCTTATGCAACTTTCCGCATTAACCGCTCTTTCCCCGATTGACGGTCGTTATCAAGATAAAGCCACCACATTGCGTGGTATTTTTAGTGAATTTGGCTTGCTCAAATTCCGTGTCACCGTGGAAGTACGTTGGTTACAAAAATTGGCGGCGACCGCTGAAATCCAAGAAGTTTCTTCTTTGTCTAAAGAAGCAAACGATTACCTTAATAAAATTGTGGAAGAGTTCGGTCTTCAAGATGCTGAACGTATTAAAGAAATTGAGCGCACTACGAATCATGACGTTAAAGCGGTTGAGTATTTCTTAAAAGAAAAAAGTGAAGCCTTACCAGAATTAGCCAAAGTCTCTGAATTTATTCACTTTGCTTGTACCTCAGAAGATATTAACAACCTTTCTCATGCCTTGATGTTAAAAACAGCACGTGAAGAAGTAATCTTACCTGAATGGCAAAAACTGATTAATGAAATCACCCGTTTAGCGAACGAATATAAAACTATCCCATTACTTTCTCGTACACACGGCCAACCCGCCTCTCCTAGTACTGTAGGTAAAGAAATGGCAAACGTGGTTTACCGTTTAAAACGCCAACTCAAACAACTCCAACAAAATGAAATCTTGGGTAAAATCAACGGTGCCGTGGGTAACTACAATGCGCATTTATCCGCCTATCCAAATATTAACTGGCACAAATTTAGCGAAGAGTTTGTCACCTCATTAGGTTTAGATTGGAACCCATACACCACACAAATTGAACCTCACGATTACATTGCTGAATACTTTGATGTCGTGGTACGTTTTAATACCATCATCATCGACTTCGACCGTGATTTATGGGGCTACATTGCATTAAATCACTTTAAACAACGCACTATCGCGGGTGAAATTGGCTCATCTACCATGCCGCATAAAGTGAATCCTATCGACTTCGAAAACTCAGAAGGTAACTTAGGTTTAGCCAATGCTGTGATGACTCACCTTGCCCAAAAATTACCGATTTCTCGCTGGCAACGTGACCTAACGGACTCTACTGTATTACGTAACTTAGGTGTGGGTTTAGGTTATTGCTTAATTGCCTATGCTTCTACCCGTAAAGGTATTAGCAAATTAGAAGTGAACGAACAACATCTACGTGATGAACTCAACCAAAACTGGGAAGTTTTAGCTGAGCCAATTCAAACAGTGATGCGTCGCTATGGTATTGAAAAACCATACGAAAAATTAAAAGAACTCACCCGCGGTAAACGTGTTGATGAAAAAGCAATGCGTGAATTCATCGAGAAACTGGATATCCCTGCCGATGAAAAAGCACGTTTACAACAACTCACACCTGCCACCTACATCGGTGCAGCTATTGAGTTAGTAGAAAAACTTTAAGAAATAAAAGGGCTTTATAGTGCCCTTAAAAAATTAAAGTGCAGTCAAAAACACCAGAAATTTTGACCGCACTTTTTTATTTCTTCTCTTACCTATTGCATCATTCACGCTTAATAAATAGCAATCGAGCATGATCATACACCCAATTAAAAATAAAGGTATAAATGGTGATCATCACCGTTAAGCTGAAATCCATCATAAAAGCCGTGACCCAATCCACTTTTAAAAAGTAGGCAATGATCGGGACAGTGAAAATAAGCAAACCGACTTCAAATGAAATGGCATGTAAAGCACGGAATATGACACCTCGCTTTTCTCGCGGGCTAGTAAAAATTTTGTCGAGGAAATAATTAAAAATCATATTCCATAGCATCGCGGTTAAGGAAACCAGCACCATGGAACCAAAGAGAACAGAAACACTTTCTTCCGTAAAGAAATACAAGGCGAAAACGGAAAGCAGCACAACTGTGGCTTCAAACAAAGTCGCGTGAAAAAGTCGCTCAAGAAAGCTCATTTGTCATCCTTTACAATGCAAAAGTGCGGTCAAAACTGATCTGACCCCAAAAAGTTAGACTGTTATTTAAAGGATTGTTTTCGATATTGTATCGGACTCAGTCCTTTTAATTTTAGTTGAATCCGTCGATGATT
>JAGZRY010000298.1 GCA_018381425.1 Haemophilus parainfluenzae | reverse complement strand
TAAAATGAATTTTTTTTAGAGTTTGTAGTCTGAAGAGCGAAAAGCTTTTTATTCATTTTAAAGGTATCTATTTTGCAACACGTTAAATTAGCTAGAGATCGACGGAAAAGAAAATCCCGTATAAAAGCGGCGATTTTTTTTGCCGCACTTTTGCTTATTTTAACGGGCATTTTCCTCGCCTTTAAAGATACCGCCGATTATGATCCTTCTTTGCAAAGTAATCTTGAGCCAGAGATGGTGGATAACGTTCAATATCAATCCCTTATACCTGAAAAAACAGAATCAGACAAGCAACAAACTCAAGCAGGTGAACATCCTGAAACTAAGCAGAATGCTAATACGGAAGATGCGACTTCTTACGATGATGATCTTCAAGCTAAAGATGATGAAGTCGATGAAATTAAACCACAGTTTGATGAGCTAACTGATTTGCCAAAAGATGCACAAGATGCACTCAGCGGCATTTTAGATGTAGCTGATCAGGCATTGCGTATTACCGATCAATTTAGTCATACCGTGGTGCGTGGCGACTCCTTAAAAGACGTGTTAGAGCTTTCAGGTTTGGAAGATGATACAGCGAAGAACTTAATTGCCGAATATCCTGAATTAAAAAATTTACGCGCAGGTCAGCAGTTCTATTGGATTTTAGATAAAGAAGATCAGCTGGAGTATTTAAACTGGTTGGTGTCTGAAAAAGAAGAACGTATTTATGAACGAACGGAAGACGGTAAGTTTAAACGCCAAATTCTAGAGAAGAAAAGTATCTGGAAGAAAGAGGTGTTAAAAGGAACAATTAACGGATCTTTTGCATCAAGTTTGCGTGATTTAGGTCTAGATGGTCGTCAAATCAGCCAATTAAGCTCAGCATTACAATGGCAAGTAAGCCTTCAAAAACTCAGTCAAGGTACTAAGTTTGCGATTTTGGTCTCACGTGAATATTTGGGCGATAAATTAACCGGTCAAGGTAACGTTGAAGCCATTCAGATTATGGCAGATGGTAAGAGCTATTATGGTATTCAAGCAGCGAATGGTCGCTACTACGATAAGCAAGGGGAAACCCTTGGCAAAGGTTTTGCGCGTTATCCATTACAACGCCAAGCACGTATTTCGTCACCATTTAACCTAAATCGCCGTCATCCGGTAACGGGACGTGTTCGTCCGCATAAAGGGGTAGACTTTGCTGTTTCACCAGGTACGCCAGTTATTGCGCCAGCAGAAGGTGTGGTGGAAAAAGTGGCTTATCAAGCCGGTGGTGCAGGACGTTATGTGGTGATACGCCATGGTCGTGAATATCAAACGGTGTATATGCATTTAAGTCGTGCTTTAGTGAGTGCGGGCCAAACAGTGAAGAAAGGGGAGCGCATTGCATTAACTGGTAATACGGGTATTTCAACCGGTCCACACTTGCACTACGAGTTTCATATCAATGAGCGAGCGGTGAACCCGCTTACGGTGAAATTACCAGGTACCAGCAGCGGTATGGCAACTGCAGAGCGTAAGCAATTCTTAGTCCGAGCGAAAGAAGTTGAAAGAACATTAAAATTATAGAGAATAAAATGCGGTCAAATTTGACCGCATTTTTATAGGCCTAAAAAATTAGCTGAAAACTGACCGCACTTCATCTTTTCTCTTTTTCCTCAATATGCTATTCTCTTTGCATTTTAGAATTATTCTCATTTTTATGATTAAGAGACGTTATCTGATTTTTCTTTTGATAGTGCTTTCCTTTATTTCACTTTTTCTCGGGGTAAGTACCGTTAATTTGCAAGGGTTACTGAATTTTGAAGGTAATCAATGGCAGATCTTTTTAATTAGTCGCGTGCCTCGCTTAATCAGTATCTTGATTGCAGGTGCATCCTTAAGTATTTGTGGCTTAGTGATGCAGCAACTCAGTCGAAACCGATTTGTTTCTCCCACCACGGCGGGCACAATGGACAGCGCACGATTAGGAATTTTAATGGCGATGCTGTTTTTCCCAACAGCTTCAATGTTGTTAAAAACAACCATTGCGGTGATTGTATCTTTCCTTGGCACATTGTTATTTATGACGATTCTGTCCCGTTTGAAATTCAAGGACACGATTTTTGTGCCTTTGGTGGGGATTATGTTCGGTAATATCATCAGTTCAATTACCGCCTTTATTGCTTATAAAGAAGATTTATTGCAAAACTTATCCGGATGGCTACAAGGGGACTTTTCTCTTGTGATGTCTGGTCGCTATGAATTGTTGTATTTCAGTATTCCTACACTCATCGTGGCTTATTTATTTGCACATCGTTTTTCTATTGTTGGGATGGGAAAAGATTTTGCGGTTAATCTAGGCCTAAATTACAACCAAGTACTTTATCTCGGTCTGCTCATTGTGGCAGTGGTGTCTTCGATTATTATCGTGTCTGTTGGCGTGATCCCTTTCTTGGGGTTAATTATCCCGAATATCGTCACACTTTATTTGGGTGATAACTTGAAGAAAGTGTTATCTCATACCGCCTTATTAGGTGCGGTATTTGTCTTATTCTGCGATATTTTAGGTCGAAGTGTGATTTATCCTTATGAGATTTCCATTAATGCTGTGGTTGGTGTATTTGGTAGTGGTATCTTCTTATTTTTATTATTAAAACGGTATAGAAATGGCTAAGAAATCTTCTTCTCAACTGATTATATTGTCG
>JAGZRY010000297.1 GCA_018381425.1 Haemophilus parainfluenzae | reverse complement strand
AGAGATTCCATTTATTGATGTGGCAAAATTAGCCCAAAATCATTAATTAAAGAGAGAAAATATGGCAGGGAATACTATCGGACAACTTTTTCGTGTGACGACCTTTGGGGAGTCGCACGGTATTGCATTAGGCTGTATCGTAGATGGCGTACCACCGAATCTTGAATTATCGGAAGCCGATATTCAACCTGATTTAGATCGTCGTAAACCGGGTACATCACGTTATACTACACCACGTCGCGAAGACGATGAGGTACAGATTTTATCTGGGGTGTTTGAAGGTAAAACAACGGGTACCAGTATTGGAATGATCATTAAAAATGGTGATCAGCGGTCACAAGATTATGGTGATATCAAAGATCGTTTCCGTCCTGGACATGCGGATTTTACCTATCAACAAAAATACGGTATTCGTGATTATCGTGGTGGTGGTCGTTCTTCTGCGCGTGAAACCGCTATGCGTGTTGCTGCGGGAGCGATTGCGAAGAAATATTTACGTGAGCAGTTTGGCATTGAAGTGCGAGGTTTTTTAAGCCAGATTGGCGAGGTAAAGATCGCACCACAGACTATCGATAAAATTGATTGGGATAAAGTGAATAGCAATCCATTTTTCTGTCCAGATGAAAGTGCGGTTGAAAAATTCGATGAATTAATCCGTGAATTGAAAAAAGAAGGCGATTCGATTGGGGCAAAGCTAACTGTGATTGCAGAGAATGTTCCTGTTGGTTTAGGTGAGCCCGTTTTTGATCGACTTGATGCCGATTTAGCCCATGCTTTAATGGGGATTAATGCTGTTAAAGGTGTAGAAATTGGCGATGGTTTTGCGGTAGTTGAACAGCGAGGCAGTGAACATCGTGATGAAATGACACCAAATGGTTTTGAAAGCAACCATGCTGGCGGTATTTTAGGGGGCGTTAGCTCAGGACAGCCAATTATTGCAACGATTGCATTGAAACCGACATCCAGTATCACGATTCCAGGCCGTTCCATTAATTTAGCGGGAGAGTCTGTGGAAGTGGTGACAAAAGGCCGTCATGATCCTTGTGTGGGGATTCGTGCAGTACCCATTGCGGAGGCAATGGTGGCAATTGTTTTACTCGACCATTTATTGCGTTTTAAGGCACAATGCAAATAACTCTTTTAAATTAAGCTTCTTGTGCTCTTTTATTGAAGAGAAATCAACTTATTTTAGGAAATCTTATGAATAAATCTTTAGCAAAATTACTTTCAAGTGCGATTGCTTTAGGGAGTGTTTTTTTCTCGTTACAAACAACAGCCTCGCCACAAGACTGGCAACGAATTAAACGTCCAATTCCTGCAACAGATGGTAAAGCAAATCCAATCGGCAGCTATTCGAATGGTTGTATTATCGGGGCAGAGCCATTGCCTTATAAAGGTGAGGGCTACCAAGTGATTCGTATGAATAAAAATCGCTATTATGGTCATCCGGATATGATTGCCTATTTACAGCGTCTTGGACAAAAAGCGAAGTCAGCAGGCTTACCAACGATGTTAGTTGGGGATATTGCTATGCCAGGTGGTGGTCGCTTTTTAACGGGCCATGCAAGCCATCAAATGGGATTAGACGCGGATATTTGGTTGCGTATGGGGACCATGACAGACAGTGAAGCGTTAAATTCTGACGGAAAAGGCTTGCTTGTGGTGAACCGTCAAACACAACGTGTTGATGAAAATGTATGGAATAACAATCATGCAACGTTAATTAAATTGGCTGCGCAAGATCCCAAAGTGACCCGTATTTTTGTGAACCCAGCGATTAAATTAAAACTTTGTCAGACTGCGGGTGATGATCGTGCTTGGTTACACAAAATTCGTCCATGGTTTGGGCATGATTCACACTTCCACGTTCGCATTGCTTGCCCGAAAGATGCTGCTTATTGTGAAGATCAAGCACCTGTACCAGCAGGCGATGGTTGTGGCGATGAACTTTATTCTTGGTTTGAACCTGCAAAACCAGGTTCAGGCTCTTCTAAACCAAAAGTGACACCACCAGAGCCGTTTTTATGCCAACAGGTGTTGAGTTCGCCAAATAGTAGTGAATGGTTAGAGTAGGAGTTAAACAATGGAGTTGGGGATTGATATATTAGCCATGCTTTTTGCTGCTGCCTTTATTGCTGCATTTATTGATGCGATAGCGGGTGGTGGAGGCTTAATTACAATCCCTGCCTTATTAATGACAGGCATGCCACCAGCGATGGCATTAGGTACAAATAAATTACAAGCGTTTGGTGGTGCATTGTCGGCAAGTATTTACTTTTTACGTAAAAGAGCGGTCAATTTATCGGAGTTTTCTTTCATCTTACTGGTGATTTTTATCGGCTCGGTGATTGGTACCTTGCTTATTCAAAGTTTAGATGCGTCATTAATTAAGAAAGGGCTTCCATTTCTCATTTTAGCCATTGGCCTATACTTTTTATTTACGCCTAAATTGGGCGAGAGTGATCGCAAACAACGAATTTCTTACGCTGTTTTTGCGTTATGTTTTGGTTCATTACTGGGTTTTTATGACGGCTTTTTCGGGCCGGGGACGGGGTCATTGATGAATCTAGCTTGTGTGACGTTACTTGGATTTAACCTCACCAAAGCGACCGCCCATGCGAAAGTGATGAATTTAACCTCAAATTTTGCTTCATTAATTTTCTTCTTTATTG
>JAGZRY010000296.1 GCA_018381425.1 Haemophilus parainfluenzae | reverse complement strand
TTGTGAATTGTTTGCAATGTTATGAAAAATTCGCAGATTTTAATTAATAACATCTTTTCAGTCTTTCAACTGGGTGCAAAGTATAAAATTTTAAGCACAAAAAAGCTATCTATTTATTGATAAAAGAACGCTCTTGTTTGAAAACTTCCAAGAACAACCCGAGTGGTGGGCGGCTAGAAGATTGCTCAGTATAAGTGCGGTCAAATTTCTTATAGTTTCCTTTGCGATCAATATGATACTGTGTGCCATCCGGCTGAATAATGACATTCCAACGGAAATTCGATGCCAACACCCAAGGATCGCCATTAAGCTCAAATAAATTATGGCCTTGTGCATAATCCGAAACTGGATTTTTCACTTTAAAGATCGATGACATCAATGCCGGTAATAAATCCGTATGGCTTGTTAATTTTGTCACTTCTTGTACCGGCAAATCTTTCCAATAAACAATAAATGGCACTTGGATTTCATCACGACCAAAATAGTTTTCTTGCTCTTTTTCATCCAGCTTATTAAACGTTGTTCCATATTCTGCAGTAATAATGACAATCGTATTCTCTAAAGAAACTGATGCTAAGGTTTCATCAATCTGTTGGTCTATATCTGCAAGCGATTTGGTGTAATTTTCTTCCGTTTTATCCGTAATATCTAAATCCACATAAGCAAACCAAGGCTTATCATTTTTTAAGAGTGATAAAACACCATTTCTCGCTTCTTTTGGCGAAGAAGCGTTCACTTTAGGCAATTTCACATTACGGAACAAGGCTTGTTTAAACAAACTGTCTTTAAATGCCGTAGACGAATAAGCGACAAATTGATATTTCTCATCTTGTAGCTTTTTAATTAATACCGACGGTGTGTGATTACTCAAAATACTGTCCGTATAATTCGCATTCAGTCCATAAAATAGGCCCACTAAACCGGCATTGTTCGTATTGCCGCTACTGTAATGATTCGTAAATTGAGTAGAACTTGTGGAAAATTCAAACAATTTAGGCATTTTCTCACTAGTCAGCGCATCATAACGTAAGCCTGAAACGGTAATCACGAGGATATTTGGTTTGTTCTCAACTTGCTCAAACTGAAGGTCTTTTTTCGGATAATCAAGTTTTAATGCATCTAAACGCCCTTCTTGCTCTAAGCGCTGAGAGTATGTTTCCGCATTAATAAATCCTTGTTTTTCCAAAAAGGTTCGAGCGGTCATTGGATAAGAAAGTGGGAAATTTGAGCGTTGCATGGTAATCGGACGATATAAAAATGCATCCGCCCAAGCATAAATTAAATGTGTCGCGATAAAAGTAGATGTCAGCACTAATCCGACTTTCTTCAGCCATTTTTGACGTTCTAAGCTACGTAATTTTTCCCAACTCCAACGAGAGAAAAGCATTTGAATCAGCAAAATAATCGGCATTGGCGCAAAGAAAATTTGCCAATCTCGTGAAAGATCGCCCTTTTCAGGATTCACTAATAAATTCCAAACGATAGAAGAAAGGTGGATATTAAAACGGTTAAACACTTCTGTATCAAACAGCAATAAAGTGGTGCAAATCGTGGCAATAATTACCGTTAGTCCACGGAAAGTGCGGTGATTTTTGATGATGAAACTCAGCGGAAATATAACCAGCAAATACAAGGCAAAAACACAAAAGCTGAAATGACCTAATAAGCTGATAAAGAAATAAATTTTGCCGATTAATGTATCTGGCCAGTCAATGAGAAAAGCGTAACGACTGCCAATAAGAACTGCGATAATAATGTTAAAAAAAGCAAACCAATGTCCCCACGAAATTTTTCGTGAGGTTTCTTCACGGTATTCGCGTCCGTTGAATTTGCTCTTTTTAAACCACCACATTTTATTTTGTTTTCACCGAATTCATCAGAGAGTTGGCAAAGGCTTGTGCTAATGCTTCACGCTGTGCTGCTGGTACGCTAGTGGTCAATAAATTACTGGCCATATTGCCTAAAGCGATAAGAGAAAGATCAACGGGCGCTTTGTGAGTTTCAAGCACGCTAATCATGTCATTAATGATGGCATTAACTTGCCCATCGGAATACTTTGAATGTTGAGCCATTTGGAATGTTTAAGCCTGTTTCTAAATACAAAAAAACTTCTCATATCATACCCGATAATTTGCTCAATCTGAATAATTTCTTTTTTCTTGCATAAAAAGTGCGGTTATAATTTAAGGCAAATTTTACGAAGGAAAAAATTATGAGCATTACGGTTAATCAAATCGTGCTACATCAATTAGTTAAGCACGCTGAAAATGAAACCACTACCATGGAAACTGTGTTGCGTGATGAGCTTCTTACCATTACGCCAGAAGTCGAACAAATGATGTTGCAATTACATCAAGGTTATCAAAATAAAGGTAAAGCATTTGGTGTCTTCCAAGAGAATTCCATTTTTGCACAAGATCTTAATCGTTTATTAGAAAATGAAATCAACTTTTTAAATTTCAGCCAACAATCCACAAAATTATTAGCGCAAGAATTAGGCAAATATAATTTTGCAGACAGCGGTACCCTTATCCTATGCCAATATAATTTTTTAGCGACGGATTACCTATTCATTGCTTTGTTGGATAGCCGTATCAGTATGTTAGTTGACGAAAATCTTGAAATTCGCCGTACAGAATACTTAGATATCACACAATTTGATATTGCGGCACGTAT
>JAGZRY010000295.1 GCA_018381425.1 Haemophilus parainfluenzae | reverse complement strand
AGCCGGTGGTTTATTCCTTGCACCAATCATTAATGGCGGTAAAGATCCGAAATTCCAAAAATTGGGTGTGGATGTTCTCTACTGGGCATTAGTGGTATTGGTGGTAGGCTCATTCACTGGTAGCTACTTAGCTATTGCTCATATTCTTCCTGAAGAATGGAGCTTTATGTTCGGTCACCAAGGCTATGAATTCATTGACTTAGGTCGTTTCTGGCAAGCTGTGAAATTTGCAGGCATCTTGTTCTGGTTAGTCTTAATGCTTCGCGGCACAGTGAATGCGTTCAAACAACCAGGTGATAAAAACTTATTGGCATTATTCTTCGCCTCAGTAATTGCGATCGGTTTATTCTATGGCCCAGCATTATTCTATGGCGAGCATACTCACATTTCTGTGATGGAATACTGGCGTTGGTGGGTAGTTCACCTATGGGTAGAAGGCTTCTTCGAAGTATTCTCTGTAGCGGCACTCTCATTCATCTTCGTAAGTTTAGGTTTAGTTTCACGTCGTACTGCAACTGTGGCAACTATTACTGAAGCGGCGTTATTCTTAATCGGTGGTATCCCTGGTACTTTCCACCACTTATACTTCGCAGGTGCAACCACTCCAATTATCGCGGTAGGCGCATCATTCTCTGCGCTTGAAGTGGTTCCATTAGTGTTATTAGGTCATGAAGCTTGGGAACACTGGGCAATGCAACAAAAAACACCTTGGATGGGCCGTTTAAAATGGCCTCTTTACTGCTTCGTAGCCGTCGCATTCTGGAATATGTTAGGTGCAGGTGTATTTGGTTTCTTAATCAATCCACCAATTTCACTCTACTATGTTCAAGGCTTGAACACGACTGCCGTTCACGCGCACGCTGCATTATTCGGTGTGTATGGCTTCTTAGCATTAGGTTTCGTATTCTTGATCGCTCGTTATTTACGTCCGGATACACCATTTAATGATAAATTAATGAAATGGGGCTTCTGGTTATTAAACGGCGGTTTAGTACTCATGATCGTATCAAGCTTACTACCTATCGGTGTTATTCAAGGATATGCAAGTATCTCTGAAGGCTTATGGTATGCACGTAGTGAAGAATTTATGCAACAACCATTATTCGATACCTTACGTTGGGTTCGTTTAGGTGGTGACGTAGTATTCATCTTCGGTGCACTCTCCTTCTTCTGGCAAATCTTTACGATGATTTTCTTTAAACCGAAAAAAATAGCTTAACTAGGTTTATTATCATGCAAAAGCGGCTAAATAACTGGCCGCTTTTTATTTGTGAAAAATCCGTTAAATTTTCTGACCGCACTTTGATCTCCATCAAACTATTTACCTTCTTTTAAGTATGATTAAATTTGTCTTTAGATCTATACTCTCCATACCTTCAACTTTTTTTATAACATTTCAACATGAGTGACAATCCATTCAACGCGAGTTGGTCATCAAAAGGCAATACGCTATGTCTAGGTCATTGGGACATTACTTATCTCGGTTTACCTGTGGTACTGCCAATTGAACGTCGAGATAAAGATATGGGAACAAATAATATTTATAATTTCATGGATCCCGAAGATGAACTTTACCGAGAAGGCTTAATGGAAGATGATTGGATTGTGGAAAACATCGATTGGCTTTCTGATGTTTTTATCGAGCACAATATCCCTTTAGAAGAAGAAACCATACGAGCATTCTATAAAGCGGTGAATAAGGAAGATTGGCGCTGTGGGAGCTGTGGTGGATGTATTTAATAGCAAAGTGCGATCAATTTTATCATTGTTTTTATACCGAACTGTCATAATAAAAACACTAGGAAATTCAATATTTCTGATATAGAATTCTTCGATTTGTTTTTTAAAAGGGAGAAAAAAGATGAAACTCGTTGAAGTTAAACATCCGCTTGTTAAACATAAATTAGGCGTGATGCGCGAAGCTGATATTGATACCAAAAAATTCCGTGAGCTTGCAACTGAAGTGGGTAGCTTACTTACCTATGAAGCCACAGCCGATCTTGAAACAGAAAAAGTGATTATCGAAGGTTGGAATGGCCCAGTTGAAATCGAACGTATCAAAGGTAAAAAAGTTACTGTTGTACCAATTTTACGTGCTGGTCTAGGCATGATGGATGGTGTATTAGAACATGTTCCAAGTGCTCGTATCAGTGTGGTTGGGATTTATCGTAATGAAGAAACCCTTGAACCCGTTCCTTATTTCCAAAAACTCGCGAGCGATTTAGAAGAACGTTTAGCTATCGTTGTAGACCCAATGCTTGCAACCGGTGGCTCAATGATCTCTACAATTGATCTATTAAAAGCAAAAGGTTGCCAACATATCAAAGTATTAGTATTAGTCGCGGCGCCTGAAGGGATCAAAGCATTAGAAAGAGCACATCCAGATATCGAACTTTATTGCGCATCGATTGATGATCACTTAAATGAACAAGGCTACATCATTCCAGGCTTGGGTGATGCTGGCGATAAGATTTTTGGGACGAAATAATTCCCTTTTAATAAGACGGCATTTATAGCCGTCTTTTTTCCGTGCGTGAAAACACAAAAGCTAAAAAGCATTAAAACCGACCGCACTTTCAGTTAATTCAAACCGAGAGTTGAAACTAAATGAGTAATCAAACTACAACCGCACCTGTTGAGGTGCAAAGCATGGGCAAACAAGCGTTTGTCGGTTTACA
>JAGZRY010000294.1 GCA_018381425.1 Haemophilus parainfluenzae | reverse complement strand
GTTTTCGATGATTTTATAGGTATAACAATGACAATTTCCCAAACTGAACTTAATCAACAACTCAAATCTGCCGGTATTGGTATTAATGCAACTGAATTACATGGCTTTTTGAGCGGCTTAATTTGTGGTGGACTGAAAGATCAAAGCTGGCTACCGCTTTTATATCAATTCAGTAACGATAACCACGCCTATCCAACCGCATTAATTCAGCCGATTACCGAAATCTATGAACAGATTGGTAAAACCTTAGGGGATGTAGAAGGATTTGATTTTGAATTAGGCTTAACCGAAGATGAGAGCGTGTTTGCACGTGCAGACAGTCTATCAGACTGGGCAAACCAATTTTTACTGGGTTTAGGGCTTGTTCAGACTGAATTGGATAAAGAAAAAGGCGAAATTGGCGAAGCGGTAGATGATTTACAAGATATTTGTCAGCTTGGTTATGATGAAGAAGATGACGAAGAAGAGCTTGCCGAAGCCTTAGAAGAAATTATTGAATATGTTCGCACCATTGCAATGCTGTTTTACACCCATTTCAACGATGATGCACAAGAAATAAAACCGATATTACATTAAAAGGAGCGAAACATGGATCTCGCATACATGGCGGCATTACCGCAAGAGGAATTTACAGAACGTCGTCAAAAAGTGTTCGCACAAATGCAGCCAAATTCTGCCTTGTTACTATTTTCTGAAATTGAAAAACGTCGTAATAACGACTGTGATTTTCCTTTCCGTCAAGACAGTTACTTTTGGTATTTAACAGGTTTTAATGAGCCAAATGCTGCATTGTTATTGATTAAAACGGAAGATGCAGAAAAGGCGGTTGTATTTCTTCGCCCGCGAGATCCTTTGCTTGAGACATGGAATGGTCGCCGATTAGGGGTTGAGCGCGCACCGCAAAAACTCAATGTTGATGAAGCCTATTCTATTGATGATTTCAAAACTGAATTTCCAAAATTAACGGAAAAATTGACCGCACTTTATCATGTGGCAGCTCGCCATCCTTGGGGTGATAAATTATTAGCTGAAAGTGCGGTGAAATTTTACGCTATTTTTGATTGGCAGCCGATGTTAAGTGAAATGCGCTTAATCAAATCTCCAAACGAAATTCGCTTAATGCAGCAAGCGGGACAAATTACAGCATTTGGACATATTAAAGCGATGCAAGTAACTCGTCCGAATCGTTTTGAATATGAAATTGAAAGCGAAATTTTGCATGAATTTAATCGTCACGGTGCAAGATTTCCGTCTTATAATTCGATTATTGCGGGAGGCGATAATGCCTGTATTTTGCATTACACCGAAAATGATCAACCTTTGAAAGATGGCGATCTTGTGTTGATTGATGCAGGCTGTGAGTTTGCTATGTATGCAGGCGATATCACACGTACGTTCCCTGTAAATGGTCAATTTACTCAGCCACAACGTGAGATTTATGAATTAGTTTTAAAAGCACAAAAACGTGCGATTGAGCTATTAGTGCCAGGTAATTCAATTAAACTGGCAAATGACGAAGTAATTCGTATTAAAACTCAGGGCTTGGTGGATTTAGGTATCCTGAAAGGGGATGTAGATAAGCTTATTGAAGAGAAAGCTTATCGCCAGTTTTATATGCACGGTTTAGGTCATTGGCTTGGCTTAGATGTGCATGATGTTGGTCGTTACGACGATGATCGTAGCCGCACACTTGAAGTGGGGATGATTATCACTGTTGAGCCAGGTATTTACATTTCAGAAGAGGCAGATGTGCCAGCTCAATATAAAGGCATTGGTGTGCGTATAGAAGATAACTTGTTGATGACTGAATACGGCAACAAAAATCTGACAGCAGCGGCACCAAAAGAAATCGATGACATTGAGAATTTAATGAAAAATTGAGAAAAATTCTCAAATTTGTGATCTAGTGCAAGTTTTTCCTGTAGCCAAAGTGCTACTATGCAGTTAGATAAAAAAAGGCCAATTAAATCAGTAAGGAGTTGATTATGTATAAACACGTTTTAGTTGCGGTAGATCTTTCTGATGAAAGTGAATTTCTACTCAAAAAAGCCGTGGGAATTGCAAAACGCAATGATGCGCAACTTTCCATTATCCATGTAGATGTAAACTTCTCGGATCTCTATACTGGTTTGATTGATGTCAATATGTCATCAATGCAAGATAGAATTTCGAGCGAGACACAAAAAGCGCTAATTAATTTAGCAGAACATGCTGGTTATCCAGTGAAAGAAAAATTGAGCGGTAGCGGTGATTTAGGTCAAGTTTTGACGGACGCTATTGATCAGTATGATGTAGATCTATTAGTGACAGGTCATCACCAAGATTTCTGGAGTAAATTAATGTCTTCAACACGTCAAGTGATGAATACCATTAAAATTGATATGTTGGTTGTGCCACTTCGCGACGAATAGTGATCAAAAATTATTTTAGCCCTATTAAAATAACGTAAATTTTAACCGCACTTCTCAATCAATGCAGTAGAGTGCGGTTTTCTTTTTTAAGATCAGTGAAAAAGCCTTTTTCTCTAGGTCAAAATATGCAAGAATAGTGAGCTTATTTTATAAATCGTGATCGAGATAGAGACACAAGGTTTTATCAATGAAAACAACAGCAGAAATTAGACAGTCATTCCTTGATTTTTTCCATAGCAAGGGGCATCAGGTCGTCGCAAGTAGTTC
>JAGZRY010000293.1 GCA_018381425.1 Haemophilus parainfluenzae | reverse complement strand
TTGCCAAATAGCCGTACGCAAACGACGTTCAATGAGATTATCTGCGTTGAGTTTGAGAAGTTCTTGATCGCGCCATTGCACAAAATTAGGACTTTCATTATCAAAGAAACGGTTAATAAAGGCGATTTTCCAATCACGTAATTCAGCTTCGTTTAATTGCCAAGTCTTCGCCCATTGCTCGTAAGGGGTGAATGTTGGCTCATTCATATTTTCTGGAATGGTCCGCAAATAACGAGCAAAACCTAGCACTACGACAAATTTATTGATGATTTTATTCGTATTACCATCAATTAATGGCAATGAGTCAGCGAGTGTTTTCAAATTGGCTGGATTTTTTAAGAGATCCTGATAGAGCGCTAAATGAGCGGCTACTTGCTCATCTTTTTTAGCGTTCTCAATTTTTTCTAACTCTTTAGTGAGTATTTCTAATCCTTTAGCATCATTTTTACCAAAGAGCATTTCCGCTTTTTGATAGATCTTCTCTTCAGTGCGTCCACCTTGTGAATACCAAGCCGCCCAGAGTTGAGCATCATTAGGAAGTTCAGCATTATTAAGCCAAAGTTGTTCATATTCAGACAAAATAGCCGATTTATTCTTATCGTTTGATGGATTTTCTGCCGTTTGACTAGTATTGGCTGCTTCTATTTGATATTTAGCCGTAAGTACGGCAATTTGTCTTTCCAAATTATTTGGCGTGAGTTCGGCGAGTGCTTGAGTATCTTCAGCATTGGTTAATAATGTAAAAATGCTTTGTTCTAATTTTCCGCGTAGAAAATGAGAGGCATGCTGTTGAATAAATTGTTCAATGTCTGTTCGCAATGCATTCACTTCTTCACGAGGTGTATCGCGATTAACGGTTTTTATACGTGCATCTAAATAAGCCGCTATAGCATCAGTTTGCAATGGATAACCTTTTAAAGAATCAATAAGCCCAAGAAATAATTTAGCATTATTAGAAACATGATTATTTTTGACCGCACTTTTTAGGAGCGACTCTAATTGTAGAAAAGTTGCACGTTGTTCAATCAGCTTTAATTCATGAGCGTGCTGTTGTTGTGCCCATTTGGCTTGTTCTTCTGCAAGGTTAATTTGTGGCGCTGTTTCATTTTTGCTTTTATGGGCATGCTGATTAGCCAAAGCTGAGCCTGAAAGTGCGGTTAAAATTAATAACGAAATTGTCGTGTGTTTAAGTGCTCGCATAGGAGGTTCCATATAAAGAGAAAGACGGATATTTAGATCCGTCTTTGAGTGTAGAGTTCGTTTTATTTAGAAAACTTTTTTGAAAGGCTTCACAATCACATCACCGTAAACGCCAGCTTCAACATAAGGATCTTGTGCCGCCCAGTCTTTTGCTGCAGACAGGCTTTCGAATTGAGCAATCACTGTCGAGCCGGTAAAGCCAGCTTCGCCTAGGTTTTCATCGTCAATAGCTGGATTGGGACCGGCTGTTAATAAACGACCTTCTGCTTGTAATTGTTTTAAACGAGCGAGATGCTGCTCACGTACAGCAAGGCGTTTTTCTAAAGTGCCAGGAATATCTTGGGCAAAAATTACATAGTACATATGTTTCTCCTGTTAGCAACTTAGGTGTAATTCTTCAATTGTTTTTAAGGCTTGCTCTAATTCATGGTTACCTTCACGTGGAATGCTGCGAGATTTTCCGTCAGCATCCACTGCAACAAAGGTAAAGACGGCATCGGTGACACAATAGCGTTCACCAATGGGTTCGCTAGAGACTTTTTTCACCCATACTTCCACTTTAATTTTAATGGAAGAACGTCCCACTTTAAGACATTGTCCGTAGCAGCAAACTACATTCCCTACAGAGATAGGCTTAATGAAGTTCATACTTTCAACGGCAACAGTGACCACACGGCCATGAGCGATTTCTTTCGCTAGAATTGCTCCGCCCATATCCATTTGGGACATAATCCAGCCACCGAAAATATCGCCATTGGCGTTGGTATCTGAAGGCATCGCTAAGGTACGTAGTAATAATACGCCTTTAGATTGACGACCTTCTTTATCTGTAAGATTTGAAACCATTATTTGTCCTCGTCATTTTTTTGATCATCTTTAGGTAAGTAACGGTAAATATAAGCACCGCTGATGATTGTTGCAACAAAGGTCATACCAAGTAAACCAAAAGATTTGAAGTAAACCCAAGCATTGTCAGACATATTTTGACTGATATAAATATTTACAAGCATACACAGAATGAAAAATCCAGCCCAGCCTAAATTCAATTTGTTCCACACATTATCCGGTAATTGGATTTCTTCGCCTAATAACTTTTTCACCAGTGGCGTATTGAATTGGAATTGTGCAACCAATAAAGCAATGGCAAACAAAGCATTAATGATAGTAACTTTCCATTGTAGGTATACGATTTTATCGAAATAGGCTGTGAGTAAGCCAAAAAAGACGACAGCAATGGCTATAATTTTTTGTTGTTTTTCAATGACACCATATTTCAGTTTTAACACAATCATCTGCACAATAGTTGCAATAACTAAGACAATCGCAGCTTCACGCACACCAGATATTTTGTAGGTGATGAAAAAGAGAACAAGAGGGATGAATTTAAGAAGTTGTTTCATATTATGCCTTCATAAATAAGCTGTAAAAACGGTAAGTAAATACCAAAATAAACATTTGAAATAATGCAGCCAAGATACCAAC
>JAGZRY010000292.1 GCA_018381425.1 Haemophilus parainfluenzae | reverse complement strand
GCTTTAATCAAAATGGAACCTTGCGTAATCACAACGTTATCCGTAAAGGTTACTACGCTGTTCTCCATATCTAAAGATTGATTATCTGAGACAATATTAATCGGTTTATTGGTATCGTCTTTTAACGCAAAAGCAGACAAAGAAGTCATCATTAACGCCGTTAAAAGCAGAATTTTATTGTTTGTTGATTTCATAATATGTTTTTACCTGTTCCTTTAGAGTTGCAACTTGCTGACGTAAATTTCCGACGAGGTTCAATCCACTCGAGTTAAAGTTTAATCCGTTAATTTTTACTTGTGTATTGGAAGTAATGTCTTGTGTTTTTAAATTAATTACTGCGGCTTCAGTCTCAACACGTTGTAGGCGAGATAACGGATCAAGGCTCTCGGCAATCACGCCACCTTCAAGATAGAGCATTTGATCTTTCGTTAATTTTGCCTTTTTCGCGCTAAGTTTCCAATTTTGTTTTTCTAATTGAATTTTATCGGTTTTCGCTTCTTTATCTTTATTGTCCAAAGAGACATCAAAAAGATAGACTAACGGCGAAATAAAATCCGTATGGCCGTCTTGGGTGTAATATTCCACTTTGTCGGAAATCGCGAGATACTGTTTTTTACCTTCAGGTGAGAATACAGTGGTTTCCATTTTATTACCGACGTATTCTGGGCTATCAGGCTTTTTAATGAGGCTTTGTAAATCGCTATGATCTTGATTAAGCGAATAATACCAGCCTAATAAAGCCAAGGCGATGACACCTAAAATAATATTCCAACGAATATTCATAAATAACGTTTTTTCCTTTCTAAAAGGGTAGCCAATCATAGCACTTTTTTGACACAATGTGCGGTCAAAAATAGCGGTATTTTAGTCTTCTAAAATGAGTGTTTTTAAGATCTGATAAATCTCGCGATAAGCTTTTGACGGCTTATTTTGTTCCTTCTCTTTTTGTGCTGCACGAATCAAATTACGTAATTGTTGGCGATCTGCAGAAGGATGTTCATTTAACAAATCAGTCAGAGCCGCATCACCTTTTGCAATCAATTCATCACGTAAGATTTCCAACTTATGCAGCATAGCTTGTTGCTGATTATGTTTGTTTTCAATTTTTTCTAAAGCTTCACGAATAGGCTCTGCATCAATTGAGCGTAAGAGCTTACCGATGTATTGCAATTGGCGACGACGCGCCTCTTTTTGCAGGCGTTGTGCTAATTCAATGGCATCTTTCAAGCTATCGTCTAGTGGAACCTTAGTCAGATTTGCTTTGGTTAAGTTCACCAATTTCTCGCCGAGCTGTTTTAAATCCTCAGCATCGCGTTTGATTTCACTTTTGCTTACCCAAATAATCTCTTCTTGGTCTTCATCTTCCCAATCAAAGGCTTCTTTTTTCTTCCGTTTTGCCATTCTGTTACCTTATGAAAAATTTGGTGCATTTTAGCATAAACTTTCAAAATAAGATAAAATGGCGCAAATTTTTAATAGGATTATCACCATGAAAACAGCAGAAAATTTAACCGCACTTTTAAAATCTCAAGAGCAAACATTGCGTGATGCAGTCAGTTTTGCGATTGAAACCGCCCAGAAAGCGGGAGCCACCGCTGAAGTCGGTGTGACAAAAGTGAGTGGTTTATCGGTTTCAACCCGTCTGCAAGAGATTGAAAATGTTGAATTTACTAACGATGGGGCATTAGGTATTTCCGTTTATTTAGGCCAACAAAAAGGTAATGCCTCTACTTCAGATTTAAGTGAAGAAGCGATTAAAAACACCGTTGAAGCCGCGCTCGCTATTGCAAAATATACCTCACCAGATGATTGCACAGGGCTAGCAGATAAAGAACTAATGGCTTTTGAAGCGCCCGATTTAGAACTTTATCATGGGGCAAGTGTTGATGTTGAACAGGCTACAAAATTAGCTTTAGAGGCTGAAAAATCAGCGTTGGAATACGATGCTAAAATCGTGAATAGTAACGGTGCAAGTTTTAATTCACATACTGGCGTGCGTGTTTATGGCAATACACACGGCATGCTACAAAGTTACTTATCTAGCCGCTATTCTTTATCTTGTTCGGTGATTGGTGGAGAGCTAGATCAACTGGAAAATGACTACGAGTACACGGTTTCACGTGAGTTTGATGCGCTTTCTTCAGCAGATTGGGTAGGACAAAATTGCGCGAAAAAAGTGATCGCGCGTTTAAATCCACAGAAATTAAGCACGCGCGAAGTGCCCGTGATTTTCTTAAATGATGTGGCCACAGGATTAATTTCTCATTTAACGGGCGCGATTAGTGGCGGCAGCTTATATCGCAAATCCAGTTTCTTGCTCGATCATCTTGGAAAACAAGTATTGCCAGATTGGTTCCAAATCAGTGAGCGTCCTCATTTGTTAAGACGTTTAGCCTCTACGCCTTTTGATAGCGAAGGGGTTCGCACACAGAATCTTGAAATTATTCAAGATGGCGTGTTGCAAACCTATTTGCTCACCAGTTACAGCGGTAGAAAAATGGGCATGCAAAGTACCGGGCATGCAGGCGGTATTCACAACTGGCTCGTGAAACCAAATTTAACGGGCGGATTGACCGCACTTTTACGTCAAATGAGCACTGGTTTATTGGTTACCGATGTCATGGGACAAGGTGTCAATATTGTGACCGGGGATTATTCTCGTGGCGCAGCCGGTTTCTGGGTGGAAAATGGCGAGATCCAATATCC
>JAGZRY010000291.1 GCA_018381425.1 Haemophilus parainfluenzae | reverse complement strand
TCTTTTATAAATTTTATGTAATGCAGTTCTTGGAGAACTGATATTTCAATGAGTGGAATGATGGGGTAACGCCCTGAAACGCTCACCCTGATACTCCGATATGCGTTAGCTTGGCAAAAAGCAAAGCGTATAAAGCTCGGTGAAGTCGGCTGAAAGCTACCGTAACTTCAATATAATTTTTTTGGAAACGAAAGCTGCCCAGAGGTGGGTGGTGTAGCCGATAGGTCGGGGGTCTATAAAATGCCTATGGTTAGAATGTGTTAATCAACACTGACGAAAATCCGAATGTACGGGTCTATAAGGCTGAACATATAGAAATGTATGTGAAACTACGGTTTGGCATATGGGGTAAAGTAAAACTGTCGTCCTATGAAATACCCTATACCGTTACAGGCGGTATCAAGTATGCAGGCTCAGAGGATTACCCAAGGGCAATAATGTAAAGATAGGAATATCGGAACGAGGAAAGGTCAGAACGCAGAGAGTTTGTCCTCTATGAAGCGGTGTCAGGGAAAGTGATTTTCATATAACCTGATTTTATCTGACTGAGAGTAGTGGCACGACCTGTGAAGCGGTGATAATAAGCCGTGGAGGAATAGCCACAAGTCACCAAAATTACACAAAAAAAACAAGCACTAACAAATCAAAGGTTCGAGTATGACTAAGAAAAGCAAATCCAGAATGAAGGGATTTACTGACTTTGACAGGATTGCGAACACCGAAGAAAGCATATCTGCGAAATGCTGAATACTATGACTTTCAAAATGTACTTGATAACCTGTATGCCTTAAGCAAGAAAGAAATGATATTTACGGATTTGATGAAATATATCAGTTCGGAACAAAACATCAGGCTGGCATATCGGAACATTAAGGGCAATACAGGGAGCAGGACGGCAGGAGCGGATAACAAAACAATTTCCCATCTTGCAAAATGGGAGATATCAGCACTGATACAACATATCCAGAAGAAACTGAATTACTACCAACCACAAAAAGTCCGCAGGGTGGAAATACCAAAAGGAAATGGAAAGACAAGACCTCTTGGAATACCAACCATTATGGACAGGCTCATTCAACAATGTATCTTACAGGTATTAGAGCCGGTTTGTGAGGCAAAATTCTTTGAGAGAAGCAATGGTTTCAGACCAAACAGAAATGCAGAGCAGGCAATGGCGCAGGCTTACAAATGTATTCAAATACAGCACTTATACTTCGTGGTGGATATTGATATTAAAGGATTCTTCGATAATGTAAATCACGGAAAGCTGCTGAAACAGATGTGGGCTATGGGTATCAGGGATAAGAAGCTATTAACAATTATCTCCTGTATGCTAAAAGCAGAGGTTGCCGGAATTGGTTTCCCTGACAAGGGAACGCCACAGGGAGGAATTATTTCTCCCCTGCTATCCAATATCGTATTAAATGAATTGGATTGGTGGATAGCGAGCCAGTTTGAACGAATGCCTACAAAGCGTCAGTACAGTCAGCAAATAGCAAAAAATGGAACTGAAATCAGAGGGCATGTTTATAGCTCCCTGCGCAAGTATACCAATCTCAAAGAGTGCTTCATCGTCCGTTACGCAGATGATTTTAAAATATTCTGCCGTAGTAAGAATGATGCGGACAAGATGTTTATTGCGACAAAATGTGGTTAAAAGAACGATTAGGGCTTGAAATCAGTCCTGAAAAGTCAAAGGTGGTAAATCTGAAAAGAAGCTATTCCGAATTTTTGGGATTGAAGCTGAAAGCTACCCCAAAGGGCAAACAGCCAAACGGGGAAACACGGTATGTTGTTCAATCAAAACTAAATGATAAATCAATGAAAGAGATTGCAGAAAAGCTGAAAAGCGGCATTAAGGAGATTCAAAAACCTGCGAATGACGCAGAAGAATACAAGGCTGTTATGCGGTACAATTCAATGATAATCGGCTGGCACACTTATTACAGGATTGCCACTGATGTCAACCTTGACCTAAACAAATATGCTTTCTTAGTACACCGAGCCTTAAAAAGAAGATTGAAAGACCGTTTAAAAAGAACTTCAGATGTTCCATTGTCTCCGTTCCTAAAAGCAAAGTATGGAAAGAGCAGGCAGTTACGATATGTGAAAAAGCACCCTATACTCCCCATTGGCTACATCAAACACTCGAATCCGATGTTTAAAAAGAAAATCATCAATAAGTTTACAGCCGAGGGAAGAACAGAAATTCATAAACAGTTAGAAAACATTAATATGGGGGTCCTGCATTATCTCATGCTTAATCCCGATATGGGGAAAAGCATTGAGTACAATGACAACCGGCTGTCGCTATACAGCGCACAGCAGGGAAAATGTGCAGTCACAAAGAAACCGCTTGAACTTGGTGATATTCATTGTCATCATAAAATCTCCCGAAAACTGGGTGGAGATGACAAATACCAAAATTTAGTGATAGTCAGCGAAGATGTTCACATACTTATTCATGCTACAACAGCGGAGATAATTATAACGTATTTAGGGAAATTGAAACTTGATAAACGGCAGTTAAGTAAGGTTAATTCCTTGCGCAGGCTTCTGCAATTAGAAGCAATTAAGCAATCTTGAAAGTTATGTGTATTGTGTAAATGAATTTTGGTGATGGAGCGCCGTATGAGCTGAAAGGCTCACGTACGGTGTGGGTCGGGGGAAAAGGCGGAGATAATATCAAGGTCTTACCTATCGACATC
>JAGZRY010000290.1 GCA_018381425.1 Haemophilus parainfluenzae | reverse complement strand
ACCTGTGCTTCGCATTTCAGCTGGGAAGAAAGTCGCCATATATTTTGGTACTAAACCGGCAATCCCTAAGTTAGTTGCAAGTAAGAAGAAGAGCAACGCACCAAGTGCTAATACATTATTTTCTGGCAAATAGAATACTGGGAAGAGGAAGAAAAGTGATAACAATAAGCTATATACAAAGGTTTTCTTCTCACCCAATTTATCCCCAATAAAGCCTGCAATTAAGGTACCAATGAGGATACCAAAGCCTGCCCAGAACATTAGTGATTTCACATTTTCAGCATAGCCGTTTTCTTTGAGGTAAAGTGGAAGCAAGCCCACTACCGGCCAGTTTACGGAGAAAATTGAATAGCAAACTAAGAAAATAATTAAAGTAATTGGTAATTGTTTTTCAGTGAATAAGTCAGTAAGTGGAACTTTATTCACTTTACCTGCAGCTTTCGCTTGTGCCCATTCTTCACTTTCAGGTGCATGGCGACGAACATAGAGCACTAAAGCGACAGGAGCCAAACCAATAAAGAAAGCCATACGCCAACCATAAGTTTGAGATACCCAAGGAATCACTTGAGAGGCAAGAATATTACCAATGGAAAAGCCACTCACTAAAAATGCACTGGCTTTCGTACGCAAATGTTTTGGCCAGCTTTCAATGGCATAAGAGGAAGAACACGCATATTCACCTGCCATCCCCATACCGATAATCATACGGAAGATGAAAAGCCAAATATAACTGGTGGATAAACCGCACAAGAATGTGCCGACGGAATACGTAATAATGGAAACAATCATCGCCAAACGACGACCATATTTATCGGCAAAACTACCAAAAATCGCCCCACCTAATGGACGTGCGACGAAGGCCGCAAGTAATAATGTGGATGTTTCCGTTGTGCTCATGGAGAATTCCTTTTGAATATCCAAAAGCACATAAGTGATAAGCATATAATCGAAGCCATCAAAAACATAACCTAACCAAGCCGCAAATAACGCTTTCTTTTGCGTAGGACTGACTTCTTTATACCATGGTAATGATGTTGTCATAACAACCTCCCTTCCTTGTATTTGAGAATTTTGTGGTATAGATCACAGAATTTAAAATTACCGCTAATTTCTGCTTGCATAAATAAAGATAGGACGTATGATGTCTTATGTCAATCGAATAGAATGAGAGCTGGATCACAAATTCAGAAAATAGATTAGAAAATGAGAACAGAAATGAAAAAAACAAGTAAAAAAGAAGCAAGTCTCGTTTTGCAGGATAAAATCAAATCGCTCATCATTAAACAAAATCTTAAATCTGGCGATTTGATGCCAACAGAAAATGAGTTGATTGAACAGCTTGGTGTGAGTCGTTCCAGTTTACGTGAAGCCGTTAAATCTTTAGAGGCGCTACACATTTTAGACATTCGCCATGGCGTCGGTACCTTTGTAAGTGAATCATCTCTTGTACCCATGATTCGTGGATTAAGCTTTCACACCCAACTGAATTTGCATAATGATCATAATCAGCTGATTAATATTTTGGATATTCGGGAAATTTTGGAATACGGTTTTGCCCCGATGGTTTTAGGAAAAATTAGCCAAGAACAGACCGTACTTTTGCAAAAATCAGTGGCCAATATGGAAAAAAATGCCCGTGAGCAAAAATTTTCACCTAAGGATGAATACCACATTCATTTAAAACTTTATGAGCCATTAAATAACCCATTACTGATTCAATATTTAGATGCGTTTTGGCAAATTTATCAACAAGTAGAAAAAGGCTTACCGCCACCAATACTTTCTCCTGAAAAATTAGCCATGCAACACCGTGAATTAATTGATGCCGTAGAAGCGCATGATTTAGTGCGCATGCAACGTGCGATCTTGCAATATTTCCAAAGTATTCGCCAACGCTTACAACAAGGAGGGCATGATGCAAACTAATGGATTAAACATCGCCTTAATCGGCTGCGGCTTTTTTGGCGTTCAGTTGGCTTCTGCATTTGACAAAGCCCAAGCAAACTTAATTGCAGTGACCGATATCAATCCTTCTCTTGCACAAAAACTCGCAGACCAATACGGTAGCCAAGCCTTTTTTAGTGTAGAAGAAATGTTGGCAGAAACTAAAGCGGATTTAGTGGTTATCGCCACACCAAACTATGCTCATTATTCCCCAGCTATCTTAGCGTTAAATGCCGGCTGTCATGTCTTTATTGAAACGCCTTTTACCTTAAGCTCTTCTCAAGGCCAACATTTACGTCGCCTTGCAGAAGAAAAAGGTAAAGTCATTTTTGTGGGCCATTTAGAACGTACGTTGCCAGGCATGTTGAAAGTCAAAGCGGCTTTAGAACAAGGAAAATTAGGCAGAATTACGGTTGCACGAGCCATGCGTCAGCGTTGGATTGAAAATCTACCAAATAAAGAGTGGTGGAAATTAGATGCCAATCTTACGGGCGGCGAGCTTTTCCACCTCATTCACGAACTGGATTTACTCTGTTGGTTATTAGGCGATATTGAGGCGGTCTTTGCTCAAGCCGCTAATCAAGCGCATCACGATACACCAGATAGTCGTGATGTGTTGCAACTGTTACTACGTTTTGAAAATGGCGTGTTAGGTTCGCTCGAAATGGGCACAGCTTATCGATTACACCAATGGGGCATTCAAATTCATGGTGAAAATGGTGTGATTGAAGTCAATTTCTTTACCTCAAGTGTCACATTTAATTATCTA
>JAGZRY010000289.1 GCA_018381425.1 Haemophilus parainfluenzae | reverse complement strand
ACATCACCGCCACCAATTTTTGCAGCAGTGACTAATTCACGAATTAATTTTGTAAAAATTTTACCGCGTTGCGCATCTTGTGCTGCTTTACGGTGTTTAATATTTGCCCACTTACTATGGCCTGCCATGTTGTTTTCCTTCTTATCTTAAAAACGTTTTTTTAAATTAAATCCTCTTATATAGAGGAAAGCCGTTCATCAAATATTTTTTGATGGCATCGGCATTATTCGGCGATTTCGTCATTTGGATCGCATGTTCTGGAGAAACCCATTGATATGCCAAATGCTCACTTAATATCGGCTCAAATTCCTGCTCAACTGCCAATAAAAACCAATGTTCATGACAGTGAGTCACATTCGGTGCGTATTTATAGCGGAAATGCGGGAAAATTTCAAATTCTATACTCTCTTTACAATCAAAAAGTGCGGTCGAATTTTCTTCTATTTTTAATCCAACTTCTTCCCAAACTTCTCGAATTGCTGTTTTTCTTGGTGTTTCGTTGGTTTCCAATGTCCCCGTAACGGATTGCCAAAAGCTAGGATCATCTTGGCGCTGAAGCATAAGAACACGATGCGTGCTTTCCGCATAAATTACCACGAGAACCGATTGATTATTTTTATATTTCAAGCTCGTCATCTACATAATTGAGAATGGGCAGAATCATACCTTTTCTGCTAAAAACTTTCAAAAAAATTACCGCACTTTAAAACTAAAGTGCGGTAATTATCTTAATTATTTTAGTTTAACCAGCCAGCTTGTTGGGCGATAAACAAGCCTGCAAAGGCAGTTAAGTAGAATAAACCAATAAGGGATAACCACAATAAGCCGCCTTTTACACTGTGTTTTGCGTGCTTAGTCAGAGATAAATTCAACCAAGCAAAGATTGGTGCAGAAACAAATGAAGCAATCATCGCGAATTTCAGCATTGGGCCTACTGCATTATTAAAGTAGAAAATAATCGCTAAACCCGATAACGCCGCAAAAATCATACCGATATTAAGAATTCTCACAGAGCTTTCTTGTTTACCGAATAAGATACGCAAAGATTCAACATTGGTACGAGAGTAACCATCAATTACTGTAATTGTTGTACCAAACATACACATGAACGCAATGACTGCAATTAATAAGCGAGACCATTCACCGATAGTACTTGCATACATATTGATAAGTTGTGCAATATATTTTCCGCCGACCATCTCTACGCTTTCAGGGGAACCATATTGCACCAATGCACCAAGTGCTAAGAAAACGACAGCTAAAATGGCTGTACCAATGTAACCCACGTTAAAGTCAAATAAACCGTCTTGATAAGACACTTTAGTCAAGCGACGTTTTGCTACCACCCACATGGAATTAATGGCAGAAATCTCAATCGGCGCCGGCATCCACCCCATTAACGCCACCAAAAAGGCCAATTTACTTAATTCCCATGGAGAAGGCGCGACAAAATCAGGTGCAGCTACGCCATTGATACCATTACGCATAAAAGCAATCACGACAGCGCTCACGGTTGTTACCGTTAAAGCAATCATGATGATTTTCGATAAGCTATCTAATAAACGGTATTTACCCAACAATAAAATGCCGGTTGTCACAAGAATCACTAATGAGCTTAACACGGGCATTGGAAGTGGAATTGGTGTAATAAAAGTTAAAATTGCTGCCGTTAATAATCCCACTGCCGCAGTATTAATTACTGTGGCAAAAACATTTAAAGCAAGGAATAACCAAAGGTAGAACGTCCCTTTTTGACGGTAACCTTCTAACAACGTATTACCAGTATCTAGGGTATATTGAACACCGAAACGGAAGAAAGGATATTTAAATAAGTTAGCAAGAATCACAATACTCACTAATTCCCAACCGTAGATCGCCCCCGCTTGGGTAGATGCAATAATATGCGAACCGCCAACAGCTGCTGATGCCATCACGATGCCAGGGCCTAAGGCAGAGAATTTACTCGCCCATGTTGATTTTTCTACTGGAGTTGAAACTTCACTCATAAAATGTTCTCTTATAAATTGACCATAAATTAAAAAGGACCTATTTATAATAGAATTTTATCCTTGAGTAAAGTAAATAAAATCTACTTAAAAGCACTAGTAAAAAAATAAAAACCTGATTATTTTAAAATTTCAGAATATAGCTCTAAAACAAATAAATTTTCCTAGTATTCATACCACAAAACTGGCAGCTTTAAGTGAATAAATTTTTTTCAATAAAAAGAAAGTGATCTGCACCTCAAATTAAGTGTCCAGGTTTTGGGGTGCAGATCAAAATGCGGTCAAAATTGACCGCACTCTATATTATAAATTTTAAACTTACTCAGCTTTAGTCACTGCAATACTCAACTCAGCTAGCGCCTGCGGATTCGCGAAACTTGGCGCTTCTGTCATTAAACAAGCTGCTGCCGTTGTTTTCGGGAATGCAATCACATCGCGAATATTTTCAGTGCCCGTTAAAAGCATGGTTAAACGGTCTAAACCAAATGCTAAACCTGCATGTGGCGGTGTACCGAATTTTAATGCATCTAATAAGAAACCAAATTTTTCACGTTGTTCTTGTTCATTGATACCAAGAATGCGGAAGACGGTTTGTTGCATTTTCGGGTCGAAAATACGGACAGAACCACCACCCACTTCATAGCCGTTGATCACCATATCGTAAGCATTTGCTACCGCATCGGTTGGATTCGCTTCTAATTGTTCTGGCGTAAAATCTTTTGGTGAAGTGAATGGGTGGTGCATT
>JAGZRY010000288.1 GCA_018381425.1 Haemophilus parainfluenzae | reverse complement strand
ATTGACCGCACTTTTAGGTTTATATTTAATCGTGGCATGGTCAAGCTATACGCCATTAGATAACTCTTGGTCTACAGCAAGTTTTCAAACTGAAACCATCAATAAAGCCGGTGCTTTTGGCGCTTGGTTAATTGATGCATTTTTTGTTTTTCTCGGCTATGTAGGTCATCTCATTCCGTTTGTCATTTTCATCGTACCGATTTATTTACTGAAAACCAAAGCGGTGCATTCTCTCTCTGTAACCCGCATTGCATTACGTTCCTTTGGCTTTATTGCTCTCATCGTTGGCTTAACTATGATGGCAACATTGTTGCTTTCAAATACGAACTACTATTTAGCTGGTGGCGTGTTTGGTGGCAGCTTAGTGGTGAATTTATATCCTACACTCGGTAAGTTTGGCTGTATTTTAGTGGGCTTTATCTGTGCACTTGTAGGCTTTATTTTCTGTTCCGGTGCATCATTAATTCGTTTAATTGTAAAATTCTATCATTGGCTGACAATGAAAAATAAGCCGGCAGAAGAGGAGCATGCGGAACATACTTCTGTAGATGATCTTGAACAAATTGTGATTGAGGCACCTCAACAACTCACTTTCTCTGATTCTCAATTGGAAACAGAATCTACAGAAAATGAGAAAGAGGATGGTTCTGAAAATACCTTTGTTAAGCCTGAGCAACTCATTAATATTAGTGGGCTATCCTCACCGAGTGCTTCAGAGCCAGCAGATGTTGAAAAATTAGAAGATAAGTTTAAAGGCTTCACGGTTGAATCTGACAATTTGCCGAATGTGTCTATTTCTGCCTCTTCTTCCGTTGAATTACCAACAAAAGAAGATTTTTCAGCAACATGGAAAAATTCACCAGTGAATTCTCAAAGTGCGGATGATTCAGATGATATTTTTGAAGAAAATGTCATACCAAAAGTGTCACTAAAAACACCTGAAAATACGACCGCACTTTATCCAACTTATGATGAACCTTTAGAATCAGAAAATGATGGTTTAGAAGATGAATTAGCGCGTCAGTTTGCTGCACAAGAGCAAGCTCGTATGCAAGAAATGGAAGTGCGTGCAAAAGCCTCAAATGCTGAAGATACATTAAAAGTGATCTTGAATGAACCGACAGCTTCACCAGTTAAAGCGCGTGAAATTCATATTGAGAATGCAACTGAAACAACCTATAAGCCATATTCTGATACGCTTATTCATCCAGCATTCCAACAACCAACGAATAAACGTGAAAAACCAACGACACCATTACCAAGTTTAGATTTACTTGAGCATCGTCCAACGCAGGCTCAAGAGATTACGCGTGAAGAAATTTTAGACACATCCGCACGCATAGAACAACAATTAAAGAATTTTAATGTCAAAGCAACGGTACAAGATGTGTTAGTTGGCCCTGTGGTAACTCGTTATGAGCTTGAATTACAACCTGGTGTAAGAGCATCTAAAGTAACAAGTATAGATACCGATTTAGCTCGTGCATTGATGTTCCGTGCGATCCGTGTGGCCGAAGTAATTCCAGGCAAACCTTATATTGGTATTGAAACGCCAAATGCACACCGTCAAATGGTACCATTGCGTGATGTGCTCGATAGTAATGAATTCCGTTCATCAACATCATTGCTTTCAATGGCTTTGGGTAAAGATATTAGTGGAAAACCCGTTGTGGTTGATTTGGCTAAAATGCCTCACTTACTTGTTGCGGGTTCAACAGGCTCGGGTAAATCTGTTGGTGTGAATACCATGATTTTAAGTTTGCTTTTCCGTGTGACACCGGATGAAGTGAAATTTATTATGATTGACCCGAAAGTGGTTGAGCTTTCTATTTATAACGATATCCCGCACTTGCTTACCCCTGTGGTGACGGATATGAAAAAAGCGGCGAATGCATTGCGTTGGTGCGTAGATGAAATGGAACATCGTTATCAATTATTGTCAGCCTTACGTGTGCGTAACATTGAAGGGTATAACGAAAAAATTGAAGAATATGAAAAACTCAATATGCCAATTCCAAATCCAATTTGGAAACCTGGTGATACAATGGATAAGATGCCGCCTCCATTAGAAAAATTGAGTTATATTGTTGTGATCGTTGATGAGTTTGCTGACTTAATGATGGTTGCAGGCAAACAGATTGAAGAGTTAATTGCTCGCTTAGCACAAAAAGCTCGTGCGATTGGTATCCACTTGATTTTAGCAACACAACGCCCTTCAGTAGATGTAATTACAGGATTAATTAAAGCTAATATTCCAAGCCGTATTGCCTTTACTGTGGCAAGCAAAATTGACTCTAGAACGATTCTGGATCAGGGCGGTGCAGAAGCCTTATTGGGCCGTGGTGATATGTTATATTCAGGACAAGGCTCTTCGGATCTTGTTCGTGTACATGGTGCCTTTATGAGTGATGATGAGGTGGCGCGTGTAGCAGATGATTGGCGTGCACGCGGTAAACCAAATTATATTGATGGCATTTTAGACGGCTCGGATGATGAAGATTCTGGTGAAAAATCAACGGCAAGCAGTGGCGATCTTGATGCATTATTTGATGAAGTCGTTGAGTTTGTATTAAGCACAGGCAATACCTCGACTTCTTATGTTCAACGTAAATTTAGTGTTGGGTTTAACCGAGCTGCTCGAATTATGGATCAGCTCGAAGAACAAGGTATTTTAGGCCCAATGAAAAATGGAAAACGAGAAATTTTAGCTCGACGTTCCGAATATTAATTCTCTTAAGTTTCACTTTACAAAAAG
>JAGZRY010000287.1 GCA_018381425.1 Haemophilus parainfluenzae | reverse complement strand
TTCACCTGCTACAGTTTCGTCTTCATTTACTTTGATAACGATACGAGACGCATCAACGTATTGAACTGTACCACCACGTTTCGCGACAACCGCAACACCTGAGTCTAATGCGATTGGTTTTTCCATACCTGTACCTACTAACGGCTTATCAGCACGTAAAGTAGGAACCGCTTGACGTTGCATGTTCGCCCCCATTAAGGCACGGTTCGCATCGTCATGCTCTAAGAATGGAATTAACGCTGCAGCCACAGATACCACTTGTTGGGTTGAAACGTCCATATAATGAATTTCTTCTGGTTTATAAAGACCAGATTCACCACGTTCACCACGAGCAGTAACGAATGCATCTGTAAAGCGATTGTTCTCATCAAGGTTTGAGTTCGCCTGTGCAATGATGTAGTTTGCTTCATCAATTGCAGATAAGTATTCGATTTCTTCGGTTACTTGACCATTCACTACTTTACGATATGGGGTTTCTAAGAAACCGTAATCGTTCGTACGAGCAAACGCAGAAAGTGAGTTGATCAAACCGATGTTTGGACCTTCAGGGGTTTCAATTGGACATAAACGACCATAGTGGGTGTTATGTACGTCACGAACCTCAAAGCCTGCGCGTTCACGCGTTAAACCGCCTGGACCTAATGCAGAAATACGACGTTTGTGCGTCACTTCTGATAATGGGTTGTTTTGGTCCATGAATTGCGAAAGTTGTGAAGAACCAAAGAATTCTTTCACTGCCGCAGAAATTGGTTTCGGATTAATTAAGTCTTGTGGCGTGATTGCATCTAAATCGCCTAAAGATAAACGCTCTTTAACCGCTCTTTCTACACGAACTAAACCAATACGAAATTGGTTTTCTGCCATTTCACCCACAGAACGAATACGACGATTACCCAAGTGGTCGATATCATCCACTTCACCACGACCATTACGGATATCGATGAGTTTTTTCATCACACGAATGATATCGTCGTTACTTAAAATACCAGTACCCTCGCCTTCAGGAATACCTAACGAGCGATTAAACTTCATACGACCTACTGCAGATAAATCATAACGTTCTGCAGAGAAGAATAAGTTATTGAATAATGCTTCTGAAGATTCTGGTGTAGGTGGTTCACCTGGACGCATCATACGATAGATTTCATATAATGCACTTACACGATCGTAAGTTGGATCAACTCGTAATGTTTCAGAAATATATGGACCGTAATCTAAGTCATTGGTGAATAATGTTTCGATCACTTTATAGCCTGCTTGCGATAATTTCGCTAACACTTCTAAAGAAATCTCGCCATTTGCTAGGCAAATGATTTCACCTGATTCAAGATCTACATAATCTTTCGCAGCAACTTTACCTGCGATATATTCAGTTGGCACTTCAACTTGTGTCACATTATCTTTTTCTAATGCTTTGATGTGACGAGCTGTAATACGACGACCGCGTTCTACATAGACTTTGCCATTTGCTTCGATATCAAATGTTGCCGTTTCACCACGTAGACGTTCTGGCACTAATGTCATGAGTAATTTATTGCCAGCAATTTCGAAAGTTACTTTGTCGAAAAATAAGTTTAAGATTTCTTCAACGGTGTAACCTAACGCACGTAAAATAATGGTTGCCGGTAATTTACGACGACGGTCAATACGCGCATATAAGTTATCTTTTGGATCAAATTCGAAATCTAACCAAGAACCACGGTAAGGGATAATGCGTGCGTTATAAAGAACTTTACCTGAAGAGTGTGTTTTACCTTTGTCAGAATCAAAGAATACGCCCGGGCTACGGTGTAATTGTGAAACGATAACACGCTCAGTACCATTGATAACAAAAGTACCGTTGTCAGTCATTAATGGGATTTCACCCATATATACTTCGCTTTCTTTAATGTCTTTGACTGCGCGCGATGAAGATTCTTTATCGTAGCTAACTAAACGTAATTTTACGCGTAAACCTGCTGCATAAGTTGAACCACGAATTTGACATTCACGTACATCAAATTCAGGCTCTTCTAAACGGTAATCAACATATTGTAATTCTGTATAACCGTTATTGCTTACGATTGGGAAAACAGAACGGAATGCAGCTTCTAAGCCTTGTTGACCTTCAGGATCTTTTTGAATGAATTTATCAAAAGAATCTAATTGGATAGTTAATAAATAAGGTACATTTAAAACTTGCGGACGTTTGCCGAAGTCTTTACGAATTCGTTTTTTCTCAGTATAGGAGTAACCCATTATTGGTTTTCCTCTGTAAATTTTAGTGAGACCGAGTTGATATAAAAAAAGTGCGGTCAAATTGATTGACGTTTTTTATTTATATCGGAGATTGACGCCGTTTCGGATACCGCACTCTGAACCTTACTTCTGTAGTGGGCTACTTAAATTAAAACGTCTGATTAATTTAAGTGGAAACAGATACCATTAAACGGAAAATGCCTATCTGTTTTTTGTGCTGTTTTTGATAGCACAAAATGGCTGATGGTAAACCACCAGCCATTAAGCCTGAGAAACAGGACATAAGTGAATCAAAAATTATTTGATTTCTACTTTTGCGCCAGCTTCTTCTAATTCTTTCTTAAGTGCTTCAGCTTCTTCTTTAGAAACGCCTTCTTTTAAGTTAGCTGGAGCAGATTCAACTAAGTCTTTAGCTTCTTTTAAGCCTAAACCAGTTGCACCACGTACTGCTTTGATAACTGCTACTTTGTTAGCACCAGCTTCAGCAAGAACTACGTCGAATTCAGTTTTTTCTTCTGC
>JAGZRY010000286.1 GCA_018381425.1 Haemophilus parainfluenzae | reverse complement strand
GTCTGCGGTTTTGATCACATCTAAGTTGTGTTCGATCACCACGATAGTATTGCCTTGATCGCGCAAGCGGTGTAACACTTCGAGAAGTTGTTTAATATCAGCAAAATGCAAGCCGGTTGTCGGTTCATCCAAAATATAAAGGGTTTTACCAGTATCGCGTTTTGAAAGCTCTGTCGCTAACTTAACGCGTTGCGCCTCACCACCTGAAAGTGTGGTAGAAGACTGACCTAAACGAATATAAGACAAGCCCACATCCATTAGGGTTTGCAATTTACGCGCAATCATTGGGATCGCATCAAAAAATTCGCGGGCTTCTTCCACCGTCATATCTAATACTTGGTGAATAGTTTTGCCTTTGTATCGGATCTCCAAGGTTTCACGGTTATAGCGTTTACCTTTACATTGATCACAAGGCACATACACATCTGGCAAGAAGTGCATTTCCACTTTCAGCACGCCATCACCTTGGCATGCTTCACAACGTCCACCACGCACGTTAAAGCTAAAACGTCCTGGGTTATACCCGCGGGCTCGTGCTTCTGGTACGCCCGCAAATAATTCACGAATTGGGGTAAATAATCCGGTGTAAGTCGCTGGATTAGAACGTGGTGTACGGCCGATCGGACTTTGGTTAATATCGATCACTTTATCGAAATATTCCAAGCCTTCAATGGATTTATAAGGTGCAAAATCTGTTTTTTCCGCACGATTTAAAGCGTTTTGAGCCAATGGGAATAAGGTATCATTAATTAATGTTGATTTGCCTGAACCTGACACCCCCGTGATACAAGTAAATAAGCCCACTGGAATCTCTAAATTCACACTTTTCAGATTATTCCCTGTCGCACCTTTTAATTTTAGAAGTTTGCTTTTATCAAGTGCGGTTCGTTTTTTCGGAATTTCGATTTTTTCTTCACCCGATAAGAACTTACCCGTAATCGAATTTGGATTCGCCATAATCTCTTTGGCGGTACCTTGCGCAATCACTTGGCCACCGTGTACACCTGCTCCAGGGCCAATATCAATAATATGATCGGCTTCTCGAATGGCATCTTCATCGTGTTCCACCACGATCACTGTGTTGCCCAAATTACGCAGATGAATCAGCGTATTTAACAGACGCTCATTATCGCGTTGGTGCAAACCAATAGAAGGCTCATCTAGCACATACATGACGCCTACTAAGCCCGCACCAATCTGACTCGCAAGACGAATACGTTGAGCTTCACCACCTGAAAGGGTTTCTGCAGAACGGGAAAGGGAAAGATAATTCAAGCCTACATTCACTAAGAATTCCAATCGCTCTCTGATCTCTTTCAGGATTTTTTCCGCAATTTGTGCTTTTTGACCGGTTAAAGTAAGCCCTTGGAAAAACTCAAGGCTTTCACCAATGCTTTTCTCTGAAATTTGAGGCAAATTAATGCTGCCAATATACACGTTACGAGCTTCAGGGCGAAGACGCGAGCCACCACAATCTGCACAAGGTCGGTTACTGATATTTTTCGCCAATTCTTCGCGTACAGACATGGATTCCGTTTCTTTATAACGGCGCGCCATATTATTTAAAATCCCTTCAAAAGGATGTTTACGGATCACCACATCGCCACGGTCGTTCATGTATTGGAATTCAATTTCTTCCTTGCCTGAACCGTGCATCACAATATCTTTAATTTTTTGTGGCAAATCTTCGTATGGCGTTTCAATATCAAATTTATAATGTTTCGCTAACGAGGTAAGCATTTGATAGTAATAGAAATTACGACGATCCCAACCTTTCACCGCCCCACCTGCGAGGGAAATGCTTTCATTTTGCACCACTCGGCTTTCATCAAAGAACTGCTGAACACCTAAGCCATCACAAGTCGGACACGCCCCTGCCGGGTTATTAAATGAGAATAAGCGAGGCTCTAATTCTGGTACGGAATAGCCACAATGCGGACAAGCAAAGTTTGCCGAGAAAACCAATTCTTCAGCGTTAGGATTATCCATATCTGCCACAACCGCTGTACCTCCCGAAAGCTCTAAAACCGTCTCAAAGGATTCAGCCAAACGTGTAGCTAAATCAGACCGCACTTTAAAGCGATCCACCACCACTTCAATGGTATGTTTTTTCTGTAAAGCAAGTTCTGGTGGATCAGATAAATCACAAATCTCACCATCAATTCTTGCTCGAATATAACCTTGTGCCGCCAAGCTATCTAACAGCTTAACGTGCTCACCTTTACGGTTTTTTACCACAGGCGCAAGCAACATCATTTTGCTTTCTTCAGGCAGACTTAAAACTTTATCCACCATTTGACTGATGGTTTGTGCCGTTAATGGTACATCATGATCAGGACAACGCGGCTCCCCTACGCGAGCAAACAGCAAACGTAAGTAATCGTAAATTTCGGTGATAGTACCCACGGTTGAACGCGGGTTATGAGAAGTGGATTTTTGCTCAATAGAAATCGCTGGTGACAAGCCCTCAATCGAATCCACATCCGGTTTTTCCATCAAAGAAAGGAACTGACGCGCGTAAGCAGAGAGCGATTCCACATAACGACGCTGCCCTTCCGCATAAAGTGTATCAAATGCTAAAGAAGATTTGCCCGAACCGGACAAGCCTGTAATGACAATTAATTTATCGCGCGGAATGGTTAAATTGATGTTTTTGAGGTTGTGGGTTCTAGCCCCACGAATGTCGATAGTATCCATAAAAAAAGCGATTGCCTTAAGAAAATAAATTCAAAAATTGCGACCATTATCGCATATTTCAATATCT
>JAGZRY010000285.1 GCA_018381425.1 Haemophilus parainfluenzae | reverse complement strand
ACGCATTAAACTTGCTTTCAAAGGATTGAGCCCAGTGCAATACCGAGCTCAATATTTAAGTTAACTAACCTGTCCAACTTTTGGGGGGCAGATCACTTTCTTTTCATCAATAAAAAAGCCACCTTAATCGGTGGCTTTGAAATATTTTGCTTAAGTTAAGATTACCAACCTTTTACAACACCATCTTTAAAGTGTTTTTTCGCTTCTTGGTAAACTTCTTCAGTTTGGTACGCTTTTACGAAATCTTGGATCGCTTTGCTGTCTTTGTTATCAGTACGAGAAACAATAATGTTTACGTATGGAGAATCTTTATCTTCTACGAATACACCGTTATCTTGTGCATTTAAGCCAACTTGGCCTGCATAAGTGTTATTTACAACCGCAAGATCAACATCATCTAATGCACGAGCTGCAACAGAGGTATCCACTTCAGAAATTTTTAAGTTTTTCGGATTTTCAACGATATCTGCGACAGTTGAAAGAAGATCGCTAGAATTTTTAAGTTTGATTAAACCTTGTTTCTCAAGGAGGATTAATGCACGACCACGGTTTGATGGGTCATTTGGTACAACAACTTTTGCGCCATCTTTTAATTCATTTACATTTTTGATGGTTTTAGAATAACCAGCTAGTGGGTAAACAAAGGTGTTACCAACGATCACTAAGTTATTTAAGTTTTTCGCTTTTACATCCTCATCTAAGTAAGGTTTATGTTGCATTGCGTTAGCATCTAAATCACCCTTAGATACAGCAGTATTTGGTAATGCATAATCATTGAATAAAACAAATTCAACATTTAAGTTGTATTTATCTTTTGCCACTTTTGCAGCGGTTTCGGCTACTTGGTGCTCAGGACCTGCCATTACACCAACTTTGATTGATGTTGCAGCCGGCGCAGTTGATGCAGCATCTGCTTTTTTATCTTCTTTACAACCTGTTAATACTAATGCTGATGCAATAGCGGTGATAGCAAATAAGTTTTTTAATTTCATGTTTTTTCCTTGTTGTGAATAAAATGGTATAGAAAACAATTAACGGTGATCCACTCGTTTTGCGAGCGTGTCACCTAATTTTTGACTGAGCATCACGATAATCACGATAACAATCGTTGCCGCCCAAGTTACCGATGGCATATTGCGATAGACACCGTAGTTAATGGCGAGGCTTCCTAAGCCGCCACCGCCTTGCGTTCCCGCCATTGCGGTATAGCCAATTAATGTCACGAAAGTGAGCGTAATGGCATTAATGAGCGTAGGTAAAGATTCAGGTAAATAGAATTTACGAATAATTTGCCAATTGGTTGCGCCCATGGCTTTTGCGGTTTCAGTCAAACCAGTCGGAATCTCAAAAAGTGCATTGCTCGTAAGACGTGCAAAAAATGGTGTTGCCGCTGCACTTAATGAAACAATCGCCGCATTAGAACCAATACTACCGCCAGGAAGTAACCAGCTTGTTAGCGGAATTAAAGCAAGTAACAAAATAATATAAGGAATTGAACGTCCGATATTAATAATGACATTTAAAAATGCATTGAGTTTTTTGTTTTCTAAAATCGCCCCTTTATTAGTTAAAAAGGTTAAAAAACCCAATGGTAAGCCTAATAAAGCCGCAATTAATGTCGATAATACTGACATATAAACCGTTTCAATGGTCGATACCGTTAATAAACTTGCAAAATTATCGGGAAATTGTTGGCTAAATGTTGCCCATAAATCATTGAACATAGCCTAGCACCTCTACTCGAACGTTATTTTCCATTAAATAAACTTTGGCTTGCGTAATCGCATCTTCATCACCTTCAACCTCTGCAATAGTAAAGCCAAATTTTACCCCGCCGGCATAATCAATTTGTGATGTTAAGATACTGAGTTCCACGCCAAATTTTTTCGATGCTTGAGAAAGTAATGGGGCATCTACTGAACGACCGGTAAATTCAAATTTGATGATTGGATACGATTTGGCATGTTTTGGTGTATCAGATAAATTTTCTAAATATTCTTCCGGCAACGTAATGTGGAAAGTCGAGCTGATAAATTCTTGGGCTAATTCTGTTTTCGGATTAGAGAAAATTTCACTAACTGTGCCTTGTTCAATCAGGCGACCTTTATCAATTACTGCAACTTGATCGCAGATGCGTTTAACTACTTCCATTTCATGAGTAATAAGAAGAATAGTGATACCTAAAGTGCGGTTGATTTCTTTTAATAATTTTAGAATGGATTGAGTTGTAGCGGGATCCAATGCACTAGTGGCTTCATCACAGAGTAAGACTTTTGGATCGCTTGCAAGTGCACGCGCAATAGCTACACGTTGTTTTTGACCACCAGAGAGATTAGCAGGATACACATTATGTTTATCACTTAATCCTACAAGCGCTAAAAGTGCGGTCGTTTTCTCTTGAATTTCTGCTTTCGATTTATTTTCTAATTCAAGTGGTAACGCTACGTTTTCAAAAACGGTTCGAGAGGTCAATAAATTAAAATGTTGGAAAATCATGCCGATTTGGCGGCGTGTTTTAACTAATTTAGCGTCAGAAAGTTGTGTTAGATCTACATCATCGATGAGCACAGCACCGTGAGTCGGTCTTTCTAATAGGTTTACACAACGGATAAGTGTACTTTTACCTGCACCAGAAGCACCAATGACACCACAAATCTGCCCCTTCGGCACATGTAATGAAACATTATCAAGTGCGGTCAGTTTTTTATCTGGAAGTGTAAAAATCTTCGTAATGTTATTTAGCTTAATCATATAAGCCCTTGTT
>JAGZRY010000284.1 GCA_018381425.1 Haemophilus parainfluenzae | reverse complement strand
GAATGGCAACCACTTCACCTTTATTAATTTCAAAATCAATGCCTTTTAATACATGGTGGCCATTAAAACTTTTCTGAATATTCGTGACTTTTAACATAACCAGTCCTTATAAATGGCGAGAAAGGCGTTTTTCTAAGCGGGTTTGCCCTATCGACAGCACAAAACAGAATACCCAATAAATAAGAGCCGCTTCACTATAAATTAAAATAAATTCGTAGTTTTCGGCTGTGATGTTTTGTGCCACACGGAATAATTCTGCAATCCAAACGAGTGAAGCAAGGGACGTATCTTTCACTGTGCTAATGAAAGTGTTTGATAGCGAAGGGACTGAAATACGTAAAGCTTGCGGCATAATAGTACGCAAGAAAGCTTGTGTGTAATTCATGCCTATCGCATAAGAGGCTTCCCATTGACCTTTAGGAATCGCAAGAATGGAGGCCCTCACCGTTTCTGCCGCATAAGCACCAATGTTAATGGAGAACGCAATAATTGCGGTTGGAAAAGGTTCTAGCTTAATACCAACTTCAGGTAAACCGTAGAAGATAATGAAGATCTGCACCAACATTGGCGTGCCACGAATAATTGAAATATAAGTGCGACAAATGCCCTGCAGTATTTTGGTCATTAAATTGGGATGTGGTAATGTGCAAATCACAGCCACGATAACCGCAATGAATAAACCGTAAAAGAAGGAAATGACCGCAAGGGGGATCGTATATAAAATTGCCCCTTCCATCATAGGCCAAAACGAGCTGATTACATAATCAGCTCGTTCGGTGGTCATAAATGGAAGGCGGGCTAACCAATTATTGAGTAATGTCATCGCCAAACCATTTGATTGAAATTTGTTTTAACGTTCCGTCTTTGCGTAGTTCTTCAAGTGCTTGGTTCACTTTTGCAATAAGCGGTTCTTCACCTTTCAAGAAAGCAAAACCGGTCGGGATTTTTTTATCACTTTCTACAGCAATTTTTAAGCCTGAGTTAGGTTGTTTTTTGAAGTAATCTAATACTGCAAGCTTATCGTTTACTGTTGCATCAACACGACCTTGTTTTACCGCCTCAAGGTTTTGTGCCAAGCTATCAACAGTCACGATAATTGCACCATTATCACGTGCGTCTTTGCTCCAGTTACTGGTTGCAGATTGTGCAGATTTTTTACCTTTTAAATCTGGGAATGATTTAATGCTATCGTTATCGGCTTTAGTCACGATTACGCCAGCAGAGTAGTTATAAGGTGCACTGTAATCATATTTTTTTAAACGTTCTGGGCTTGGATTGGTTTGGTTCGCAATAACATCAAAACGTTTTGCGTTCAAACCTGCATACATGCCATCCCAAGCGGTTTCTTTAAATTCGACTTTCCAACCTAATTTTTGCGCAACTTTTTCGATAATTTCCACATCAAAACCGGTTAACTTGCCATCTTTGTCGTGGAAAGTGAATGGTGCGTAAGTACCCTCAGTACCGACTAATAAGGTTTTAGTTTGTTCCACGCGATCAGCAATTTCACCTGCGTTAGCAAAAGTAGAAAGGGCTAATCCTGCTGCCAAAAGTGCGGTGCTAAAAAATGATTTTTTCATAAGTATTCCTTTTTTAGATAAATAACGAAAGTGAAATGAATTATAAGAAGCGAAAAAGAAAAGAAAAGTATTATTTATTTATGAATTATTTCCTTTAGTTATATTAAATAGAAATTGTTTAATTAATAAACAAAAAAGGTCTGTAAAAACAGACCTTAGATAGAATTAATGAAATCAATAGATTAAGCCTCAATCCCTTCGAATAACGCCGTACTTAAATAACGTTCTGATGCAGAAGGTAAGATCGCGACGATTAATTTATTTTGGAATTCTGGTAGTTTTGCTAAGCGGTCAGCCGCTGCCACTGCAGCACCTGAAGAAATACCCGCAAGAATACCTTCTTCAGCCATTAAGCGGCGAGCGGTAGCAATTGCCGTATCGCTATCTACAGTTTCCACGCGATCAATTAATGATAAATCTAAGTTTTTTGGAATGAAGCCCGCACCGATACCTTGAATTTTGTGTGGACCCGGTTTCACTTCTTGGCCTGCAAGGGTTTGGTTAATAACAGGTGATTCTGTTGGTTCAACCGCCACAGAGGTAATTTTTTTACCGTGATCTAATTTGATCGCACGAGAAATACCGGTAATTGTACCACCAGTACCCACGCCGGCAACTACGACATCAACTTTACCTTCAGTATCTTTCCAGATTTCTTCACCGGTAGTTTGACGGTGAATGTCTGGGTTAGCCGGATTTTCAAATTGTTTTAGCATCACATAATGATTTGGGTTAGATGCCACGATTTCTTCAGCTTTGGCAATCGCACCTTTCATCCCCTTTGAGCCTTCAGTGAGCACAAGATTTACCCCTAAACCACGTAATAAACGTTTACGTTCAAGACTCATGGTTTCAGGCATGGTTAAGGTGATTTTGTAACCGCGCGCAGCAGCTACATAAGCCAAAGCAATACCGGTGTTACCGCTGGTTGCATCTACAATTTCTTTACCCGCTGTTAAAATGCCGTCTTTTTCTGCTTGCCAAATCATATTGGCACCAATACGGCATTTCACGCTGAAGCTTGGGTTACGGCCTTCAATTTTTACAACAACGTTACCATTGTGTCCGAAATGTTTTAAACGAACTAATGGAGTATTACCGATTGAGTATGAGTTATCTGCATAAATTGTCATTTTACTGTCCTTTTATATTTTGGAATGAGTTGATGCAGTAGTTATAACACCGG
>JAGZRY010000283.1 GCA_018381425.1 Haemophilus parainfluenzae | reverse complement strand
ACAATCTAGACGGCTAAAAGTATAGCAATCTAGATAATATAAATAAAAACCACCTTTCGGTGGTTTCAGTCAATTATAAGGTTTTTGCAAGATCTTTCAGGAAAGCTTTAAACTCTTTACCTAATTTATCATGACGAAGACCATATTCTACAAAAGCTTCCATATAGCCAATCTTGTCACCACAGTCAAAGCTTCTGCCTGTCATATGGAATGCTTCAACGGTCTCTTTCTCAATAAGCATATCGATTGCATCCGTTAATTGGATTTCATCACCCACACCAACAGGTGTTCTTTCCAATAAATCCCAAATCGCAGCAGAGAACACATAACGGCCTACAACAGCAAGATTTGATGGAGCCTCTTCCACTGATGGTTTTTCAACAATGCTGTTAATTTTGATGCTATCTCCACCTTTTAACTCTACGCCACCACAATCAGCAATACCGTAGCTACTCACTTCATCAGCGGCAACAGGCGCAACCATAATTTGGCTCGCTTTGGTTTCGTTAAAACGTTTAATCATCGCAGAAAGATTTTCTTTCTTTTGATTTGCCGTAAAATCCGCTAAAAGCACATCAGGTAACACCACTGCAAATGGCTCGTTTCCAACAACTGGACGACCACATAACACCGCATGCCCCAAACCTTTCGCATTACCTTGACGAACGTGCATGATGGTCACATCTTTAGGACAGATAGAACGAACTTCTTCCAGAAGTTGACGTTTAACACGTTTCTCAAGCATAGTTTCCAACTCAAAAGACGTATCAAAGTGGTTTTCAATCGCATTTTTAGAAGAATGTGTGACTAACACGATTTCTTTGATACCAGCTGCCACACACTCATTCACAACATATTGAATAAGTGGTTTATCCACAAGCGTTAACATTTCTTTTGGAATCGCTTTTGTTGCTGGCAACATTCGCGTACCTAAACCAGCTACGGGAATAATAACTTTCATTGATTTTCCTTTTTGTTTTAATATGGAATGACCACACTTCTATACTAAAAGTGCGGTCATTATTTATTAAATTTTGATAGATTTAAGTTGGAAAAGTTCCTTCTCTACCTTTATAACTCAAATTTCCGTTATTTAAAATCTTGCAAACCAATGGGTTTAATTTTTTGAAAAACGTTAATTAAATTATAAATAGAATGTAAAACATTCATAAAACTCGTCGGTCTAAGATGCCCCATCTATATGTTCATCTTTTGACTGCAGAATTCGTTGGTAAATTTCCTCTCGGTGAACGGATACTTCTTTAGGCGCTTGCACACCGAGTTTGACTTGGTTTCCACGTACACTCAAAACCGTGATAGAAATATCGTCTCCAATGAGAACACTTTCGCCAACTTTTCGAGTTAAGATTAACATCTTTTATCTCCTTAGTTTGCATTTATTAGATATCCCTATCAATCAAGTAAAGATCGGCATCCCACCGACCTGCTTGTACTACAGATTATTGCTTAACCAGTTTTGTGCGACAGTTAATGCTAGATTCACATTTTCTGGTTGGGAGCCTCCTGCCATTGCCATATCAGGGCGACCACCGCCTTTCCCACCAACTTGCTGAGCCATTAAATTCACTAGCTCACCAGCCTTCACTTTAGTAGTTAAATCGCTTGTTACGCCAACGACGAGGTTGACTTTATCATCTAAAATAGATGCAAATATAATTACGCCTGAACCAAGTTGATTTTTTAAATCATCAACTATCACACGTAACGATTTAGTTTCAATTCCGTCTAGTTGATGTACGATTACAGAAACATCATTAATTTTAACCGCACTTTTCACTAAATCGGACCCCGCTTGAATTGCGGCTTTTTCTTTTAATCCTTGTAATTCTTTTTCTGCTTTCTTCGCTTTATCTTGAAGTTGCTGAATTTTCTCAACAAGGGTATTAACGTCAGATTTAAATAAATCTGCACTTTGAGCAAGAATACGTTGTTGATTATGTAACCAATTAATTGCATTTTCACCCGTTACCGCTTCAATACGACGAACACCTGCTGCAACTGCAGTTTCCGCCACAATTTTAAATAAACCGATATCACCAGTACGTTTAGCATGAATGCCACCACAAAGTTCAACGGAGAAATCACCCATTGTTAAAACACGTACCACATCAGCATATTTTTCACCGAATAACGCCATTGCACCTTTTGCTTTTGCCGCTTCGATATCCATTACGTCCGTTTGAACCACAAAATTCTCACGTACTTTTTGGTTTACCAACGTTTCAATTTCATTAAGCTGTGCTTTGGTAATCGCTTCCGGATGAGCAAAGTCAAAACGTAATGCGGTATCGGATACTAATGATCCTTTTTGCACTACATGGTGACCTAAAACTTGACGCAACGCGGCATGTAATAAGTGTGTTGCAGAATGGTTAAGTGACGTTTGATGACGTCTTGCTGCATCCACAACCGCATTGACTGTTTGTCCGACTTTTAAACTACCTTGTTCTAACTCACCAATATGACCGAATACTTGACCATATTTTTGAGTATCTTTTACATTAAACTGAATACCTTGAGAGATTAAATAACCACTGTCACCAATTTGACCACCCGACTCCGCATAGAATGGAGTGTTTTCTAAAATTACCACAGCACTCTGGCCTGCAGTAATACTGTCTACTGATTTTCCATCATGGAAAAGTGCGGTCACTTTGGCTAAAGATTCTGACTCAGTATAACCTTCAAATTTCGTTTCACCTTCTACACGAATAACATTGTTGTAATCCATGCCGAATTGGCTTGCAGATTGTGCACGTAA
>JAGZRY010000282.1 GCA_018381425.1 Haemophilus parainfluenzae | reverse complement strand
TTGCCACAGACCACGCAAGCTTGGTGCGTTGATATCTAAATCTAGGTTTGATTTATCACCTAATGTACCTTTTGCCGCAATGCGGTTATCGCCATAGTTAAGCAATAAATCAGGGATGTTTAATAAGGTTTCATGACTTAAAAAGGCACTTCCTTTTAAGCTTAATGGGCGAGAAGAGAGACTACCGGTTAAATCCACGGCTGGCACATCCACTTTCCAATGATTGGAATCTGCGGAGCCTTGTGAGCTCACTTTACCCGATAATATGGCTGGCATGGCAGGCACATAAGGGCGAATATTCATTTTGTTTAAATCAGCGGCCACATCCCACTGCACGCCATCTTTCCAGTTTGATGAACCCGTTAAACGTGCCGTACCATCTAGGGCTGCAAGTTTTAATTCGTTGAGGGTGACTTCATAGAGTTTACCGTCTGCATTCAAATCAACATGGGTGTGAGGGATATGATCCATGCCGTTCACGCCCCCAACAACCTCTGCGTGATAATTCAATAGATCACCCGTGAGTTTGATATCAACATCGTTAATTTTGAGCGGTGCAAGGCTATCTGCAAAAGCGTATTGACCTTTTTTCGCTTTTAACTGCAGATTTAATGGCATTTTATCTTCGGCCAATTTCACATCACCCGTTAAGGTGGCATCAAGCACACCCTGTGTGGTTAACGAAAGTGCAGTCGTTTTTTTCAATGAACCCGATAAATTGAGATCAACTTTGCTAGCAGACAGAATAGTTTTGTCTTTTGATTTAAAGGCTTGGAGATCAGATTTTAATGTGAGATCAACCGGAAAATCTTCATTGAGCTGGAGTTGTCCTTGGCTAGAAAGTGTACCAAGAGAGCTGTCAATGTTGAGTTTTTGTAATTTTACTAAATGATCGGTGGCATCCGCTTGTAATTCTACTTTAGGCACAGTGATTTTTTGGGTTTCTTCGCCTTTTTCATTGAGCGATTGATATTGCCAGTTTGTACCCAAAAAACTTGGAATGTGCATATCAAAAGGCAAGTTCACTGTATTTAAATTACCTAAAAAAGCCGGTGTGAGTGCTTGCTCAATTTGCGCCCAATCAACGGGTTTAGCAGGTTCTTCTTGCTCGGGCTGAGAGGGATTCGGTTGAGTTTGGGAGACCGTTGAGAAAAGTACATCTGAAAGCGTGGTGGGCTCAAGGGTAAGGCCTGATTCATTGTTTAAACTAACCGCACTTTGAAATGACGAAAACGTAATATTGCTTTGATCGAGTTTCATATCAAAGTCAGTAATCGCGAAATTTTTCACTTGTACAGAAACCGGTAAATGGATTTTTTCCATTGGACCACTTTCAGTCTGTTTCTCTTCAGAAGGCGGCATAACACTGGTATCAATAGCGATTTTAGGCTGCGTTAAGCTAAGATCATTAACAATAATATCTCCCGACAGTAAACGAGCTAAATTCAGTTGTAAGCGCGTTTTAGGAAGAGCCACATCTACGCCGGTTGTTTGAAAACGTAAATTTTCTAAGACTAAACCATCTTGTAAGCCACCGCTGACTTGCTCGATAGATAAGCTATCGAGCATTTTATCGGCAAGTTGAATAAGTGCACGTTGTCCACTATCAAAAGAAAGTTCTGTGACTAAGCCTAAAACAGGGACAAAAATGACCGCACTTCCGACACATAAAATTTTACGGCAGGTCTTTTTCTTTTTAACGGGTTGTGTCGTTTGGTTATCTGGTTGTTTTTCTTGTTCAGACATAGTCATACCCTAAATTTCAGCCCCTAAGCCAATGTAAAATTGAATGTTTTTGCTGTTATCTTTATCTCGAATTGGCGTTGCAATATCAAATTTAATAGCACCAACTGGTGATGCCCAACGTATACCAACACCAGCACCGTAGCGTAACTCATTTGCTTTATAAGCATCTGCGGCTAAGCCTGTATCCGAAAATACGGCTCCCCACCAATTTGGGTAAACTTGATATTGATATTCAAGGCTACCTGTTACTAAGCGAGAACCACCTACTAATTTCCCATCTTTATTTTTCGGCGAAATTTTCTTATAGCCATAACCTCGCACGCTGCGATCGCCACCGGCAAAGAAACGTAATGCAGGTGGAATTTTACGAATATCCGCGGTATTTAAATAACCAATTTCTGCGCGGGTAATAAAACGGTGATTTTCTGCATAAGTTCGAATCCATGCGGTAGAAGCTTGAACTTTAAAGAAATTGGCTTCTGACATCCAAAGCTTATTCCCTAAATCGACCGTGATTTTTTGGGTATCTCCCCATGTTGGGAATTGACCGCCTTTTAAACGAGTCCGGCTAAAGCCTCCGGTAGGATAAACAAGGAGCGTTTTATCGGTGAAATCAGCTTGCGTGAAGCTGTCGTAACGGACACGAAGACCCGCAAAATATTGCCACCCCTCTTTATTATTCCAATAACGTAATGCAGCAAAAGTGAGTGATTTGGTATCCGTATCGTTTTTATTTTCTTTTTCATAACCGGTTGAAAATTCATAATAATAATTTAATGGGTTTTTCAACAATGGCATTTTATAGGTGGCTTCAAAGTTTTGCTTTGGTGCAGAGATGTAAAGATTTGTACGGAAACTATGACCTCGGCTATTAATCCAAGGTTTTGTCCAACCAATTTGGACATGAGGGCCCGTATCGGTTGCAAAACCGACCCCAAGCTCCATTGAGTTTTTCTTACGTGGATAAAGTAACAGTTCGATATCCACTAATTTTTCTTCTTCGCGGACATGAGGCTGTAAAAGCACTGAGCTAAACCAG
>JAGZRY010000281.1 GCA_018381425.1 Haemophilus parainfluenzae | reverse complement strand
TGTGTATTGTATCGGAAATTCAACGTAAAGTCATTATTGGGGTATTTTTGTGGAAAACAAGCATGAGCGTTATCAAAAAGCCATGAATATTATTGATGTGCTAGAGGGATCACAATTTGCCAAAATCATGCAGAAAGGCTTAATGTTGAATGAACTGAACCAAAACATCAGCCGCCTTTTCCCTCAAGAATTTAAAGGACTTTTTCGTTTAGGCTCCATCACAGATGGGAAACTCTTTATCGAAGTCAAAAGTGCGGTCGTTCGCCAAGGGATTTTATTTCGCCAACGCGAATTACTCGCTGCAATTCAACCGACCTATCCCGAAGTAAAAGGCTTTGAGATTAAAATCAATCCAGAATTAACCTGCTAAACTAACCTTTAAAGATGGCGATTAATTCTTTTACTTTAACTCGTTTTTCTGAAGATTGGCTAATCGAGCGCTGTACTTTAACGCGTTTAAATTTTGCCCCTTTATAAATCTCACGCGTAAATTTCGTATCGTGGTTAGAAATCACGACGGAAATTTGCTTTTCTTTTTGTGCTTTCTTTGCACATTCCGCTAAATGCTTTTGATGCTCAAGCCCAAAAGCATTCCCCGCATATCCAGTAAAATTAGTATCTTGCGGAAGCGGTGCATAAGGCGGATCACAATAGATCACGCTGTGTTTATCCGCTAATTCAAATGTCTGTTGAAAATCAGCACATAAAAAGACCGCACTTTGTGCCTTATGAGCAAAATAGCGTAATTCATCTTCAGGGAAATAATGGGTTTTATAAGCGCCAAAGGGCACATTAAACTCATTTTTACTGTTATAACGGCACAAGCCATTAAACCCAAAGCGATTCAAATAAAGAAACAACACCGAACGCTCGAAAGGATCAGTTGATTGATTAAAGGTATCTCGCTGTGCGTAATAATACTCGGCTGTATTCGCATTTTCAGCGAAGAAAATTGGCTTACAAGCCTCAATATAGGCATCCACATTGTCTTTGACGATATTAAACAAGTTAATCAAATCAGGATTAATATCTGCCAAAATATAACGTTCAAAATGAGAATTTAAAAAAACAGCACCCGCGCCCACAAAAGGTTCGATTAAACACTGTTTTCTTTTTGGAAAGACTCGGTTGAGATCGTCCGTTAAACGAAATTTACCGCCCGCCCACTTCAAAAACGGGCGATGTTTAATTCGAGGTTTCGTTTTGTTATTTTTCGGACGCAACATGAGAGCAACGACAGTTAGTCATGTTGTATGCAACGCTCAATCGCGTTTAGCACAAGAGATTTGTCAGTATCAGTCGCCACGTAGGCTTGACCAAGAGCTTTTAGCAACACAAGACGCAACTTGCCTGCCAGCACTTTTTTATCTCGCATCATGTGCGGTAAATAATCGTCTGGTTGCATGGTATCAGGCGAAACGGTTGGTAAATTAGCACGCGCTAAAAGTTTTTCTAAACGTGCGACATCTTCAAAAGAAAGATCACCTAATTGTTCGGATAATACGGCAGCCATCATGGTTCCAGCTGCAACAGCCTCACCATGTAACCAGTTTCCATAGCCTAGATGCGTTTCGATCGCATGCCCAAAAGTATGACCGAGATTTAATAATGCACGATCACCTTTTTCTGTTTCATCGCGTGCAACAACATCCGCTTTGATTTGGCAACAACGCGCAATACAATGCTGCAGTGAATGTTGATTTAACGCGACTAATTCATCAATATGAGTTTCAAGCCATTCGAAAAAGGCATAATCTAAAATCGCCCCATATTTAATGACTTCCGCAAGTCCCGCATTCACTTCACGTTTTGGCAAGGTATTGAGCGTAAGGGTATCAATGATCACCGTAGAAGGTTGATAAAACGCCCCAACCATATTTTTGCCTAACTCATGATTAACGGCAGTTTTTCCACCGACAGAAGAATCTACTTGGGCTAATAATGTGGTAGGAATCTGAATAAAACGCACACCACGCTGATAACTTGCGGCGGCAAAACCTGCCACATCACCAATCACACCACCACCTAATGCAATAATGGTGGTATCTCGCCCATGATTATGTTTTAAAAGTGCGGTAAAAATGAGGTTTAAAGAATCGAGCGTTTTGTATTTTTCGCCATCAGGCAATAATACTGATTCAACCTGACAGCCGATTTTTTCTAAAGTTTGTGTAACGGTTTCAAGATAATATTGTGCGACAGTTGGATTAGTCACAATCATCACTTTATCCCCTTTCTTCAGCGGATAACAGGTTTCATCTTTAAGCAACCCTTCGCCAATATAAATGGGATAACGACGTTCTTTTAATTCAACATTTACGCACAACATTTTTAATCCTTAGAATGAACCGTTTAAGCCGTTTAGATTATCAATTAAATCAACAATTTGATTAACCATTACTTTGGCATTTTGCTCATCTGTTGGTAAAGTAATATCCGCAATTTCTTCGTATAACGGATTACGCACTTTAGCTAAATCTTCAAGCACTTGGCGTGGGTCATCAGCACCTTGTAATAATGGGCGCTTTTTATCACGTTGTGTACGTTGATATTGCTTATCTACCGTGGTTTCTAAATAAATGACAATGCCACGAGCAGAAAGATAATTTCGATTCTCTTTTGACATCACAGCCCCACCACCAGTAGAAAGCACGACGCCTTGTAATTGAGTCAATTCATTGATAATACGTTCTTCACGCTTACGAAAGCCTTCTTCGCCTTCTAAATCAAAAATCCAGCTAATGTCTGCTCCCGCACGTTCCTCAATTACTGCATCTGAATCGACAAAA
>JAGZRY010000280.1 GCA_018381425.1 Haemophilus parainfluenzae | reverse complement strand
GTCATCGTAGAACACGATGCGGGATTCAAAGCGAGTTTTGAAGACCAAGCATTTATCGACGCCGGCGCAAAAATTGGCTCAAGTTCAGAAGTGTGGCATTCGGATGTGATTTTTAAAGTGAATCCACCAACGGATGCAGAAATTGATCAAATGAAGGAAGGCGCAACACTTGTGAGCTTCATTTGGCGCGCACAAAATCCGGATTTAATGAAAAAACTCACGTCGAAAAAAATTAATGTATTAGCGATGGATTCCGTGCCGCGTATTTCCCGTGCGCAAGCGCTTGATGCATTAAGCTCTATGGCGAATATTTCTGGTTATCGAGCAGTGATTGAAGCCGCTCATGAATTTGGTAGTTTCTTCACTGGACAAATTACTGCAGCAGGTAAAGTACCACCGGCAAAAGTGTTAGTCATTGGTGCAGGTGTTGCAGGTCTTGCCGCGATTGGTGCAGCGAATAGCCTTGGTGCGATTGTACGTGCTTTTGACTCTCGTCCTGAAGTAAAAGAACAAGTACAAAGTATGGGTGCGTCTTTCTTAGAAATTGATTTCAAAGAAGAAGGCGGTAGTGGCGATGGTTACGCGAAAGTGATGTCAGAAGAATTTAACCGTCGCGCGATGGCGCTTTATGCGGAACAAGCCAAAGAAGTGGATATCATTATTACCACTGCAGCGATTCCAGGTAAACCAGCCCCTCGCTTGATCACGAAAGAAATGGTTGATTCCATGAAACCAGGTTCTGTGGTGGTGGACTTAGCGGCCGCAACAGGCGGTAACTGTGCTTACACTGAAGCAGGTAAAGTCGTAACCACTGAAAACCAAGTGAAAATCATTGGTTACACCGATTTCCCAAGTCGTTTACCAACACAATCTTCCCAACTTTACGGAACAAACTTAGTTAATTTATTAAAACTACTTTGTAAAGAAAAAGACGGCAAGATCAATATCGATTTTGACGATGTGGTATTACGCGGTGTGACTGTAGTACGTGATGGTGAAGAAATTCCAGCGGCACAAATTCAAGTGTCAGCCCAACCAAAACAAGAAGCGAAAGCGGCACAAAGTGCGGTTAAAAAAGAGGAAGAAAAACCAGCAGATCCTCGCATCAAATACGGTGTGATGGCGGGTGTAGGTGTGTTATTCCTCTGGATTGCATCTGTGGCGCCAGCGGCATTCCTTTCTCACTTCACCGTATTCGTATTGGCTTGTGTAGTTGGTTACTACGTGGTTTGGAACGTTAGCCACGCTCTACACACTCCACTTATGGCGGTAACCAATGCGATTTCAGGTATCATCATTGTGGGTGCATTACTGCAAATTAGACAGCCAACAGGCAACTTCTTTATTGATGCCTTAGCCTTTGTGGCAATCTTGGTGGCAAGCATCAACATCTTTGGTGGCTTCCGTGTAACTCAACGTATGTTGGCGATGTTTAGAAAAGGTTAAGGAGAAGACGATGTCTGAAGGTTTAGTACAAGCAGCCTATATTATCGCTGCATTACTTTTCATTATGAGCTTAGCCGGTCTTTCTAAACATGAAACGGCAAAAGCCGGTTGTTGGTATGGTATTGTCGGTATGACAATTGCCCTTGTTGCAACCATTTTCGGCCCACAATCTGAAGGTACATTATGGATCATTATTGCAATGATCATCGGTGGCGTGATTGGTGTTCAACGTGCATTAAAAGTTGAAATGACTGAAATGCCTGAACTCGTTGCGATCCTTCACAGCTTTGTAGGTTTAGCAGCAGTGCTCGTAGGCTTTAATAGTTACGGTTTAACACATGAAACTGATCCTGTGTTAATGAATATCCATAACGTTGAAGTATTCTTAGGGATCTTCATCGGTGCGGTAACATTCACGGGTTCTATCGTAGCATTCGGTAAATTAAGCGGCAAAATCAATTCAAAAGCGTTAATGTTGCCACATCGCCATAAATTAAATTTAGCGGCATTAGTGGTTTCCGCTTTCTTGATGGTGGCATTCTTAAACAGCCCAGATAATATCTTCCCAGTGTTACTCATGACTGCGATTGCTCTTGCATTCGGCTGGCATTTAGTGGCATCTATCGGTGGTGCAGATATGCCGGTTGTGGTTTCAATGCTTAACTCATATTCTGGTTGGGCAGCGGCTGCAGCAGGTTTCATGTTAAGCAATGACTTGCTTATTGTTACCGGTGCATTAGTGGGTTCTTCTGGTGCGATTCTTTCTTACATTATGTGTAAAGCGATGAACCGCTCATTTATCAGTGTTATCGCAGGTGGTTTTGGTAATGATGTTCAAGTATCTTCTGATGAAGAACAAGGTGAACACCGAGAAACAACCGCAGAAGAAGTAGCGGAATTACTCAAAAATGCAAGCTCTGTAATCATCACGCCAGGATATGGTATGGCGGTAGCACAAGCGCAATATCCAGTGGCTGAAATTACGGCAAAATTGCGCGAGCGTGGTATTAACGTGCGTTTTGGTATTCACCCTGTTGCAGGTCGTTTACCGGGTCATATGAACGTACTTTTAGCAGAAGCAAAAGTGCCTTATGACATCGTGCTTGAAATGGATGAAATCAATGAGGATTTCGCGGATACCGATGTGGTATTGGTTATCGGTGCAAACGACACCGTAAACCCAGCAGCGATGGAAGATCCAAACAGCCCAATCGCCGGTATGCCAGTGTTAGAAGTATGGAAAGCACAAAATGTTATCGTATTCAAACGCTCTATGGCGGTAGGTTACGCAGGCGTTCAAAACCCATTATTCTTCAAAGAAAACACTCAAATGCTCTTTGGTGATGCAAAA
>JAGZRY010000279.1 GCA_018381425.1 Haemophilus parainfluenzae | reverse complement strand
TCATCGACGGATTCAACTAAAATTAAAAGGACTGAGTCCGATACAATATCGAAAACAATCCTTTAAATGACAGTCTAACTTTTTGGGGTCAGATCAATTAACCGCTCTTTTTTATTATTGCTGATAAGTTTCTAAGAATCGAGCCAGTTTGCCAATCGCTTCTTCTAATTGGCCTGTATAAGGGAGTGTCACGACACGGAAGTGATCCGGTGAGTGCCAGTTAAAGCCTTTACCATGTACCAAAAGCACTTTCTCTTTACGTAATAAATCGAGCACAAATTTTTCATCACTATGAATGTTGAATTTTTGGATATCGAGTTTCGGGAACATATACATTGCTCCCATTGGTTTTACGCAGCTAATACCAGGGATTTGAGTGAGCAACTCGTAGGCTTTATTACGTTGCTCAAGTAAACGACCGCCAGGTTGAATAAATTCATTAATGCTTTGATAGCCACCTAATGCCGTTTGAATGGCGTGCTGCATTGGTACGTTTGCACATAAACGCATAGATGCCAGCATATCTAGGCCTTCAATATAGCCTTTGGCATGTTGTTTCGGCCCATTTAAAATCATCCAACCTTGGCGGAAACCCGCAACACGATAAGCTTTTGATAAACCATTGAATGTAATCGTTAATACATCTGGTGCAAGGGCGGCGATATGATGGTGGACAGCACCATCGTAGAGAATTTTGTCATAAATTTCATCCGCAAAAATAATCAGATTATTTTCACGTGCAACTTGGATAATTTCTTCGAGTAATGCTTTACTGTATACCGCACCAGTCGGGTTATTTGGGTTGATCACCACGATAGCTTTGGTTTTGGCATTGACTTTCACGCGAATATCATCAATAGCAGGGAACCAGCCTGCTTCTTCATCACATAAATAATGTACCGCTTTTCCGCCAGAAAGCGTCACCGCAGCTGTCCATAACGGATAATCTGGCATTGGGACTAATACCTCATCACCATCATTAAGAAGGGCTTGCATTGACATGGTAATCAATTCAGATACACCATTCCCGATGTATACATCGTTTACCGTTGCATCATAGATGCCTTTTGATTGGTAGTATTGCACGATAGCTTTACGTGCAGAATACAAGCCTTTAGAGTCGCAATAACCTTGTGCAGAAGGTAAATTACGGATGACATCTACTAAAATTTCATCTGGCGCTTCAAAGCCAAATGGGGCAGGGTTACCGATATTCAGTTTTAAGATTTTGTTGCCTTCTTCTTCTAGGCGTAAAGCTTCTTTGTGAACCGGTCCGCGAATATCGTAGCAAACGTGTTCTAATTTGTCTGATTTTGGAAATGAGCGCATTAATAACATCCTATGATAATTAGATTTTCATTCAAAAAATTTTGTCTAATTTACGCTTAAATTCTTATCTTGAAAAGATTTAATAAAAAAATTTTTTGAATGTATTAAAGTGCGGTAGAATATAAGCTAATTTTTTGTGTATTTTATTATTTTTCATGGGCCCTTTAGAACAAGCTAAATCTGCGCTAATTCGCCAATTTGACGCTTTGGCAACAACGGATCAGCAAGCATCTATTGTACATCTTCAAACGAAGGTGGAATCGGATGTTGATCTTTTGGCATGGATGAAAGGGCAGTCAGTCTATCCGCAATTTTATTTGCGTTTTCGTGATGAAGCTAAAACCGTCGCTGCCGTGGGTAAAGTGCGGTCATTTTCAGATGTGAATTTGGCACAGCAATTTATTCAAGAGCACGGTTTCCCTTTAGTGGGCGGTTTACAGTTCCAAGGTGAAAGTCAGTTTATTTTGCCTCAAGTTTTAATTGAACAGCAAAATGGTGAGACAGTAGTTTCTGTTTTTGTTGAAACAAATAAGCTTGATTCAGCAAAAGTGGTTCTAAATTCATTTGAAAAAACGACCGCACTTTTACCCCTCAATCAATTAACCATCGAAAACGTAGAGCCAAAAGCGAATCAAGGCACTTGGTGTGATTGGGTCAACCAAGCACTTACCCAAATTCGACAAGGGGAATTAACCAAGCTCGTCTTAGCAAATGAAACAGTGTTTCGTATTCAAGGTGAGTTAAACGGAAAAGATTTTCTTGCGGCAAGCCAAGCAAAAAATAGCGGTTGTTACCATTTTCTATGGGCAGATAACGCCCAAAACTGTTTTGTGGGCTCAACACCAGAACGCCTGTTTGCACGAGATGATCGCCAGTTATTTACGGAGGCCCTTGCGGGCACTGCGCCTGTTAGTGATAATCCGAATGAAAATGATGAACGTGCGAAGTGGCTGTTAAATGATGAAAAAAACCTCAATGAAAACTGGTTGGTAGTTGAGGATATTTCACAAAATATCAGTCACTTAGTGGAACAAATTACTGTTGATGATATCGCATTAAAGTCATTACGCAAAGTGCAGCATTTGATTCGAAAAATGCAAGCAAAATTGACCGCACTTTGTACGGATGCCGATTTACTGAAGGCGATTCATCCAACGGCTGCTGTATCAGGCTTACCACAGCAGCAAGCGAAGAAAGCCTTGGCTGAAATTGAAACTTTTGATCGTCGTTGGTATGCTGGTACATTAGGCATGATGAGTCAACATCTTTCAGAATTTTGCGTCACCATTCGTTCGGCTTTTATTGAAGAAAACCGAGTGCGTGTATTTGCTGGAGCTGGTATTGTGGAAGGCTCACAACCTGTAGAAGAATGGTTAGAAATTGAACGTAAAGCGGCAGGGCTCATTTCCCTGTTTGCAGAGAATAACGGAGAATAAGAAGAATGTCTGTAAGCGTATTTAATCGTTGTTGGTCAAA
>JAGZRY010000278.1 GCA_018381425.1 Haemophilus parainfluenzae | reverse complement strand
TCAAAGCAAGGAAAGTAAAGACCTGAATTTGATTGAAGTTTAAGCCAAGTGGCACATCACAAGAGCGTTGGTAGCTCGTTAAGTGCAATGTATCGCCTACTAAAGAGAAAGTATGTGTGTGCATGCAAGGACGCAAACAGCCTAGATCAAATTCGCCTGGATTGAAGAAAGTCAGAATTTCACCACGATCATCAATCCCTCGACTTAAATTGTTCACAATTTTACGAAGTTGATCGATGGTTTCGCCATTCTGTTTACGCCATGCTCTGCCTTGTACACCATAAACGCGCCCCATATCATCGGTGCCTTTACGATGTGGATTGGCAAGCCAAGCCGCATTTTCATTGGCATTTGCATCCCATGTTTTGGTACCTAGCTTGCGGAAGTCCGCGGCGTTATCATAACCACGGATATAACCTAAAAATTCCGCAATCGCTGCTTTCCAATAGCTTTTACGCGTGGTAATTAAGGGGAATTGATTATTGGCAACATCATATTCTAAATCCGCATTAATCACAGTAAGGCAACGCTTGCCAGTACGCTCGTTAGCAACCCACTCACCTTCATTTACAATACGTCGACAAAGATCTAAATATTGTTTCATAAAAAACTCCTTACTGATGAACCGCACTTTTTGCGCGATTGTATGCCCATGCCATAATTAATCCGCCACCAATAATCATCGGTAAGCAAAGAGCTTGGCCACGTGTCATGATGCCTAAGAAAGATTCCACTTCCGGCTCACGGACATATTCAACGATAAAACGGAAAATCCCGTAACCAACCAGGAATAATCCTGCTACCGAACCTGCTGGACGAGGATTTTTAATAAAGACATTCAGAATAATAAACAGTACGAAACCTTCTAAGAACGCTTCATAAAGCTGTGAAGGATGGCGTGGTAATAATAAAGGATCATTTGGGAAAATCATGGCCCAAGGAACATTGGTTTCTCGTCCCCAAAGTTCTAAATTGATGAAGTTACCAATTCGTCCCATGCCTAAACCAAATGGAATCAAGGGCGCCACGAAATCTGCCGTCTGCCAGAAACTTCTTTTTTGAGAATAAGAAGTCCAAATCATTGAGATAATCACCCCAATTAACCCTCCATGGAATGACATTCCGCCTTCCCAAACACGGAATAAATACAGCGGGTCTTGCACAAAATGATCAAAATTATAGAAGAAAACATCACCAATGCGGCCACCTAAGAACACGCCCATAAAGCCATTAAAAAGTAACGTATCCACTTGATCGACGGTCCAGCCACTGTTTGACTGATTGGCACGACGAACCGCTAGCCAACGAGCAAAAATGAAACCTAATAGATACATTAAGCCATACCAACGCAGCCCTATATTACTATCACCAAAAGTGAAAATAGTCGGATCAAAATGTGGCAGCATCAAAAATTCTGAATTCATAACATTCCTTATTTCATAAACATATCAACTGCGATTGCAATTAATAGCAAGGCGAAGCCTTTTTTCAAGGTTGATACAGGGAGTTTTGAGGTCGCTGTTGCCCCTAATTTAGAAGTGAAAAATGAGGAGGCCGTAATACCGAGCACTGCGGGTAAATAAATATAACCTAGGGAATAATCCGGCATGGAAGGATTGCCCCAACCACTCACCATAAAGCTAAACATGCCTGATAAACCAAGAAGTGCACCACAGAATGCAGAAGAACCGATGGCTTTTTTCATATCAATCCCGCGGGAATTTAAAAATGGCACGATAAAACCACCACCACCTACGCCTGCTGCGCTTGATGCCATCCCAATTAAAATACCACCAATAACAGAAGCTTGCGTTGTTAAAGGTTTGGTTTTCCCTGTGCTTTTCTTAATAGAAATCACCATTTTGGTCGCTAAATACACGACTAAACAGGCAAAGATTTTAGCGGATACCTCACGATCAAGCTTGCCAATAAACAAACCAGAGATAAAGACCGAAATCATGACCATCGGTGCCAATACTTTAACGGCATTCCACTCTATATTGCCTAGTTTATGATGACGCTGTGCAGAAGAAAATCCGGTAATCACAATGGTCGCAAATGAAGTTCCTAATGCCGCGGACATCAGCAATGGCTCAGGCACACCTATCATCGGCAATAGATAAACCAAGGTTGGGACAATAATTAATCCTCCACCAATGCCAAATAATCCAGCGAGAAAACCAACAACAGACCCGACAAGCAAACAAAGTAGAATAAAAGTGAGCATTATTGTCCCCTTGACTTATAAGATGAACGTTTTTGATATTTAGAAAAACCACTTTTACGCGGCGCATGATAAGGTTTATTTGCCTCATGCTCTTGCGTATTTTCAAGTAATGTCTTTTCGTTGCCAAACATTACTTGAGCAAACTCTTTCATCGCTTTGCGATAAACATCTTTCTTAAAGGACACAACCTGACGTACGGGATACCAAAAGCTCACCCAACGCCAGCCATCAAATTCGGGTGATTTTGTTGTGTTCATATTAATATTTGTTTCATCACTCACTAATTGCAACAAAAACCAACGTTGTTTTTGCCCAATACACATGGGCTTGCTGTCATAACGCAGCAACCTTTTCGGCAACTTATAACGCAACCAATGTTTAGAGGCATAAAGCACCTTCACATCTTTGGGTTGTAAGCCAACCTCTTCATATAATTCACGATACATGGCTTGTTCAGCACTTTCGTTATCATTAATTCCACCCTGTGGAAATTGCCACGAATTCTGCCCGTATCGTTTAGCCCAAAGCACCTGTCCTTTGCGATTACAAATGACAATGCCTACATTTGGACGGTAGCCATCAAAATCG
>JAGZRY010000277.1 GCA_018381425.1 Haemophilus parainfluenzae | reverse complement strand
AAAAACTCTCCAATATTTAACCGCACTTTACTTTGATTGCGGTAATAACTTATGTCCGATTGCCGACAAAATTGCTCCGCATACTACAACAAACGCCCCGATATAGCTAATCATATTTAATTCTGGCGTGGCAAAATTATCAGGGCTCGCATAATGCGCAAGATGAGCAAAGAAAATTGTAAATAGTGGTACTAAGGTAATCACAACGCTGACTTTAGAGACCTCCCAGCGATTAAGGGCTTCAGCATAGGCACCGTAACCAAATAAGGTATTCAGACAACAATAAGCCAAACAACCAAACGCTAACGGACTGAGCTCTCTCACTTGGGAAAATTCAGCAACAGGCGTAAATACTAACAGACAACCGAAATACATCATTAATAAAATTTGTTGTGAACTAAAACGGCGAAGCATTAATTTCTGTGCCATACCATAAGCAACCCAAATTAACGAGCCTGCCAGACTTAATAATACGCCCGTTAAATAGCGGCTTTCCCCTTGAAACCCATCTAGCTTATCATTGAAGAAAAGCACTAATCCTACAAGTAATAAGACTAAACCTATTTTTTGGTGTAATCCGAGCTTTTCTTTAAAGACAAAAAGACCACAAATCAACATGCCAAAAGAGGAAAAGTGAATAAAAATTTGAGCCGAAGAAGGATCGATAAACTTAAGTGAGCTATTAAATAAGAAGAAGTTACCAGACAACCCTATGACACCAATTACTACCAACCAAATAAATTGACCACCTTTCAAAAATTGTGGCAATTTTTTCTTATAGGTAAGCAAAATAAAGAGCGCTAGAAATGCCACAATAAAGCGATACCATACGATCGTTTGTGGCGTCATCACGGATAAAACCTGTTTTAACGCAATAGGTAAAGATCCCCATGCCATCGCTGTAATTAAAGCAAATAGAAATCCTAAAAGAGGTTGTTGTTTCATGATGTCTTCCTTTATTTGGCTAAAGCACAGTTAGGAATTCAGGTAAATTTCATTCTAAGAAATATTGAAGAGAATGAATGACAGTGCCAAGATAACAGATTTGATTAATGATTGTAAATCACAGGTAAGAAAACAAAGAAAACGCCCCACAGATAATGCGGGGCGTTTATCAAATCAGATGTAAAATTATTCAGTTACAATACTTACGTATTTACGGCTTTTCTCGCCTTTCACTTCAAATTTTACTTTACCGTCAGCGGTAGCAAATAAGGTGTGGTCACGGCCCATACCTACGTTGTTACCTGCGTGGAATTTAGTACCACGTTGACGTACAATGATGCTACCTGCTAATACGGATTCGCCACCGAAACGTTTAACACCAAGGCGTTTAGCTTCAGAATCACGACCGTTACGAGTTGAACCACCAGCTTTTTTAGTTGCCATCTACTTGATCTCCTCTGAAATTATGCTTGAATCCCAGTGATTTTCACTTCTGTGAACCACTGACGATGACCTTGTTGTTTACGGCTGTGTTTACGACGACGGAACTTAACGATTTTAACTTTATCGCCACGACCTTGTGCCACAACTTCAGCCACTACTTTCGCGCCAGCTACTACTGGTGCACCAATTTTAACATCTTCACCATTAACGACCATCAACACTGAGTCGAACTCAACTGTTGCGCCAGTTGCAAGTTCAAGTTTTTCTAAACGAACTACTTGACCTTCGCTCACACGGTGTTGTTTACCGCCACTTTGGAAAACTGCGTACATAAATACTCCGCTATAATTGTGCTTCTCCGTTACTATTTTCGGTCCGCACTTCAAAATTCATATAAATAGGTCGCAAATTCTACGGAAAAAACAACTCGATCGCAAGCACTTATTTGCAATAAAATAAAAAAAAGCGCTTTTCCTCGAGTTTAATTTCAGAAACCCTGAAAAATCGGGTAAAATTCACCGCACTTTTCTTTTATATACACAACCATCGAACCAAATGAAGATGAACAAACAAGATTTAATGGATATGCATGCAATCCAAGCATTAACCGATGCGGATATGCAGAAAGTCAACCAAGCTATTTTAGCACAAATTAACTCAGACGTGCCGATGGTTAATCAGCTTGGTTTTTATATTGTACAAGGTGGCGGAAAACGTATTCGACCACTTATTGCGGTCTTAGCGGCGCGTGCATTAGGCTACGAAAGCGATAAAGTAGCAACTTGTGCGACCTTTGTAGAATTTATTCACACTGCTTCTTTATTACACGATGATGTGGTCGATGAATCTGATATGCGTCGAGGCCGCGCAACGGCAAACTCTGCCTTTGGTAATGCGGCTAGCGTATTAGTGGGCGACTTCATTTATACCCGTGCATTCCAATTAGTGGCGCAGTTACAATCGCTAGATATTCTTCGCATTATGGCTGACGCCACCAACGTGTTGGCAGAAGGTGAAGTTCAACAATTAATGAACGTGAATGATCCAGATACCACCGAAGAAAGCTATATGCGTGTGATTTATAGTAAAACAGCACGCTTATTTGAAGTGGCGGCGCAATCTGTTGCGATTGTTGCAGGTGCTGAAAAATCAATTGAAACCGCATTTCAAGAATATGGTCGCTATCTCGGTACCGCATTCCAATTAGTAGATGACGTGCTAGATTACAGTGCAAACGCTGCAGCATTAGGCAAAAATGTGGGTGACGACCTCGCCGAAGGTAAACCAACTCTTCCTTTATTACACGCAATGCGTCACGGTAATCCACAACAAGCCGCGCTTATTCGCGAAGCCATTGAACAAGGCGGAAAACGTGATGCGATCGATGAAGTGCTTGCGATTATGGCTGAACATAAATCCCTTGATTATGCGATGGA
>JAGZRY010000276.1 GCA_018381425.1 Haemophilus parainfluenzae | reverse complement strand
ATCAATAAAGGATACAGAGATAATGAAATTTAGCGAAAATTGGGTGAGAGAATGGGTTAATCCATCAATTTCAACAGAGCAGTTATGTGATCAAATCACTATGCTTGGTTTAGAAGTTGATAGTGTTGAAAAAGTAGCTGGCGACTTTACAGGTGTTGTTGTGGGTGAAGTTGTTGAATGTGCACAACACCCAGATGCAGACAAATTACGTGTCACTAAAGTAAATGTTGGTGGCGAGCGCTTATTAGATATCGTTTGTGGTGCACCAAATTGCCGTCAAGGTTTAAAAGTAGCATGTGCAACTGAAGGCGCTGTATTACCTGGTGATTTTAAAATTAAGAAAACTAAATTACGCGGTCAACCTTCAGAAGGGATGCTTTGCTCATTTTCTGAATTAGGCATTGATGTGGATGCAGATGGTATTATTGAGCTACCGTTAGATGCACCAGTAGGCACAAATCTATGTGAATACTTAGATTTAGATGATAAAGCCATTGAAATTAGTTTAACACCAAACCGTGCAGATTGTTTAAGTATTGCAGGTATTGCGCGTGAAGTTGGCGTAGTTAATAAACAAGTTGTTAATCAACCGCACTTTGATGCCGTACCTGCAACGATTTCAGATAAAGTTCAAATTGAATTAAGCGCGCCTGAAGCATGCCCGCGTTATTTATTGCGCGTGGTGAAAAATGTGAATGTTAAAGCGCAGTCACCAATTTGGTTACAAGAAAAACTACGTCGTTGTGGTATTCGTTCTATCGATCCTATTGTGGACATTACCAACTATGTTTTACTTGAATTAGGTCAACCAATGCATGCTTTTGATGCATCAAAAGTGGCTCAACCTGTTCAAGTACGTTTAGCCAATAATGGCGAAGAACTTGTTTTATTAGATGGCACAACGGCAAAATTACAACCGAATACTTTAGTGATTGCAGATCAAACTGGTCCACTAGCAATGGCGGGTATCTTTGGTGGCCAAGCAAGCGGTGTTGATGCTGAAACAACAAAAGATGTGATTTTAGAATCGGCATTCTTTGCACCATTAGCGATTGCGGGACGTGCAAGACAATATGGTTTACACACAGATTCTTCACATCGCTTTGAACGTGGTGTTGATTTTACGCTACAACGTCACGCAATGGAGCGTGCAACAGCATTGTTACTTGACATCTGCGGTGGTGAAGCAGGTGAAATTTGTGAAGTCGTGAGCGAGCAATATTTACCAAAAGTCAATGAAGTGACTTTACGTCGTGAAAAATTAGATAGCTTATTAGGCCATCATATCGAAACTGAAACCGTGACCGAGATTTTTGAGCGTTTAGGCTTTGCCGTGAAATATGCGAATGATGTTTGGACTGTGACTTCTGCAAGCTGGCGTTTTGATATTGAAATCGAAGAAGATTTAATTGAAGAAGTAGCCCGTATTTATGGTTATAACAGAATTCCAAATAATGCACCATTAGCACATCTTCGTATGCGTGAGCATAAAGAAGCTGATTTAGAATTAAGTCGAATTAAGACCGCACTCGTGGATGCAGATTATCAAGAGGCAATTACTTATAGCTTCGTTGATCCAAAAGTACAGATATTACTTCATCCAGAAATTGATGCACTTGTATTACCAAATCCAATTTCAGTTGAAATGTCAGCAATGCGCGTATCATTGTTAAGTGGATTACTCGGTGCAGCACTATACAACCAAAATCGTCAACAAAACCGCGTGCGTTTATTTGAAACAGGTTTACGCTTTGTTCCTGATGCCAATGCAGAATTTGGTGTGCGCCAAGAATTTGTTCTTGCAGGTGTGATTACTGGTACAGCAAAATCAGAATGCTGGACGGGTAAAGCAGAAAATGTAGATTTCTTTGATCTTAAAGGTGATTTAGAAAGCATTCTTTCTCTCACCGAAGTGGGTAGCCGTGTTAAATTTGTGGCAAAAGCACACAGTGCACTGCACCCAGGACAATCAGCTTCAATTGAATTAGATGGAAAAGAAATTGGTTTTATTGGAACTATTCATCCACTTATCGCTCAAAAACTAGGATTAAATGGCAAAGCAATTGTTTTTGAAATTTTATGGGAGGCCATTGCAAATCGTCGAGTGGTGCAAGCCAAAGAGATTTCAAAATTCCCAGCAAACCGTCGTGACTTAGCTTTAGTTGTTGCCGATAATGTGCCAGCAGGCGATATTATCGAAGCATGTAAGCAAGCCGGCGGAGAAAAATTAACACAAGTCAATTTATTCGACGTATATCAAGGCATTGGCGTTGCTAGCGGACATAAGAGCTTAGCAATCAGTTTAACTATTCAAGATAATGAAAAAACGCTTGAAGATGATGAGATTAATGCGGTAATCTCAGCTGTATTAAACGAAGTTAAACAACGCTTTAATGCGGAGCTTAGAGATTAAACAGGAGACTAACATGGCAACGATTACAAAAATTGATATTACTGAATACTTATTAGATAAGTATCAATTACAAAAAGCTGAAGCTAAAGCATTAGTGGAAGACTTTTTTGAGGAAATTCGTTTATCGTTAGAATCTGGTGGCGAAGTGAAATTATCAGGTTTTGGTAATTTTGAACTTCGTAATAAAGCTTCCCGTCCAGGGCGTAATCCGAAAACAGGTGAAAGCATTCCTGTTTCTGCTCGCCGTGTAGTGGCATTTAAGCCAGGGCAAAAATTACGTGCTCGTGTGGAAAACACCAAGCCAAAACAATAGTAAGAAAAGTGCGGTCGTTTTTGATCTGCACCCCAAAAGTTGGACTCAACAAACCAACAATTGAGGTGCAGATTTTTTTATGGGTAAACACTACACAATCGAATTTAAATTACAGGC
>JAGZRY010000275.1 GCA_018381425.1 Haemophilus parainfluenzae | reverse complement strand
CATGGATTTTTTCCAATATAAAAACGAGCAACTTTATGTTGAAGATTTGCCCGTCAAACAACTCGCTGAAGAATTCGGCACACCGCTTTATATTTATTCTCGTGCAACACTTGAACGCCATTGGCACGCCTTTGATTCTGCTTTAGGAAAGCATCCACACTTAATTTGTTATGCCGTTAAAGCCAATTCTAATATCGGCATATTAAATGTAATGGCAAAATTAGGCTCAGGCTTTGATATTGTTTCACAGGGTGAATTAGAACGCGTATTGGCAGCAGGTGGGGACGCATCAAAAGTGGTTTTTTCCGGCGTAGCAAAATCTCGTGCCGAAATTATGCGTGCGTTAGAAGTGGGCATTCGTTGTTTTAATGTGGAATCTGTTGCGGAATTACACCATATCAACCAAATTGCTGGCGAAATGGAGAAAATTGCACCCATTTCTTTACGCGTGAATCCCGATGTTGATGCTCATACACATCCTTACATTTCCACAGGATTGAAAGAAAATAAATTTGGTGTGAGCGTAAATGAAGCGCGTGAGGTATATAAATTAGCTGCAACCTTACCTCATGTAAAAATTACGGGTATGGATTGCCATATTGGCTCTCAGCTGACTGAATTACAGCCCTTCTTAGATGCGACTGATCGACTCATTCGTTTAATGGAACAATTAAAAGAAGATGGCATCACGTTAAAACACTTAGATCTCGGTGGTGGTTTAGGCGTAACTTATACTGATGAAACGCCACCTCATCCAAGTGATTATGCGACTGCACTACTGAATAAATTAAAAAATTATGAAGATCTCGAAATTATTCTAGAACCAGGTCGAGCAATCGCAGCGAATGCAGGGATTTTAGTGGCTAAAGTTCAATACCTAAAAAGTAATGAAAGCCGTAACTTCGCGATTACTGATACCGGTATGAACGATATGATTCGCCCTGCACTCTATGAAGCTTATATGAACATCATTGAAATTGACCGCACTTTAGAGCGTGAAAAAGCCATTTATGATGTCGTTGGCCCAGTATGTGAGACCTCTGATTTTTTAGGCAAACAGCGTGAACTCGCCATTGCTGAAGGTGATTATATTGCTCAACGCTCTGCTGGTGCCTATGGTGCAAGTATGTCTTCTAACTACAATTCTCGTCCACGTACGGCTGAAGTGTTAGTGGATGGAAACAAAGCTCACTTAATTCGTCGCAGAGAAAATCTCAGCGAATTATGGGCACTAGAAAGCATAGCGAAATAAATAGATTGAAAGAAAAACGGTCAAGATTTAAGTCTTGACCGTTTTTTGTATAACTAAATAATTCGAGAGAATTGTTGTCGTTTTGCCGCTGCTCTTGAATAAGTATCAAAGCATAAGCAAATATTACGGATTAATAATCGACCTTTAGGCGAAACTTGTAAGCCTGTTTCGGTTTCAGAAATTAATCCATCTTCAAGTAATGGCTGTAATAACTGTAAATCTTCAACAAAGTGCTCTCTGAAATCAATATTATATTGTTTTTCAATTGGTGCAAAATCAAGCTTAAAGTTACAAATCAATTGCTTAATCACATCACGACGTAAGCAATCTTCTTCTGTCATCGCTAAACCTTTATGCAGTGCAATACCTGAATTTTCTATATCATGATAATAATGTTTTAACTCTTTTTGGTTTTGAGCATATGTATCACCTAATAAACTAATGGCTGATACACCTAAACCGAGCAAATCACATTCTTCCTGAGTGGTATAGCCTTGGAAATTTCGGTGTAAGACGCCTTTCTCTTGAGCAATCGCTAATTCATCATCTGGTTTAGCAAAGTGATCCATACCGATAAACTTATAACCAGCATTGCCTAAGGTTTCAATCGTTTTCTGTAAAATTTCTAATTTAGTTTCCGGTGGCGGTAATTGATCTTCTTTAATTTTTGCTTGCCCTGCAAATCGACTTGGTAAATGAGCATAGTTAAAGATACTTAAACGATCTGGATTCAATTCAATCACTTTATGCAATGTAAACATAAAGCTTTCCACATTTTGAAGTGGCAATCCATAAATTAAATCAAGATTCGTTGATTGGAAACCTAACTCACGCGCACGAACAAGCAAAGCATTTACAAACTCTTCATCTTGTTCACGATTTACCGCTTTTTGAACCGCTTTATTGAAATCTTGTACACCCATGCTAATTCGGTTAAAACCAATATTGCGTAAATGATCAAGCATATCGAGTTCAATCTCGCGTGGGTCCATTTCAATACTGACTTCTGCATTATCCGCAATCGTAAAATGATCTTTAAGCATCTTCATCAAACGAGCAGATTGTTCCTCTGTCAAATAAGTCGGTGTGCCGCCGCCCCAATGCACTTGAGTCGCAACACGATTTTTGAATAATTCTGAGCGTGCTTTGATTTCTTTTTCAAGGTAATCAAGATAAATATCCGCCTTATGTTGATGACGAGTAATCACCTTATTACAGCCACAGAAATAGCAAAGTTTGTGACAAAACGGAATGTGTACGTAAAGGGAAAGTGGTCTTTCCGGATAACGATTAGCCGCTGCAATAAAATCTTCGTTTGTGTAACTTTCATTAAATTCTAATGCAGTTGGATAAGATGTATAACGAGGTCCTGATTGGTTATATTTTTGAATTAACGCAAGATCCCAAATAATTTCAGACATTAAGCTTCCCCAAATTTTTCTACGTCATTTAAAAACTGACGTAACTCCAATATAATTTCTTCTTCAAATTTTGCTTCTGCACTTTCTCGCTCAAGATCGAGTTTCATTCTTTCTTTTTTTAACAATGCTTTCCGAGCTTCATGCGTAGGCATTTCTTTTACAATATTATAAAGTGCATACAT
>JAGZRY010000274.1 GCA_018381425.1 Haemophilus parainfluenzae | reverse complement strand
CCAGCGCCATTCCATCCAGTTGCGATTCCAAATACCGCTGAAATGAAAAATGATTTTGCGATTGAAATCCCTTACTTAGGTGGTTTAATTGCAACGCGTTCTTTAGACACTGAAATTGTTGGTTTGAAAGATATTCAAGCAAAAAATGAAGGTCGTGTTCGTAACGGTATGGTTGCTTATGATTTATTCACGCAATTAAAAGCAGAGAAAAAATCAGCAGGTCAAGTAAATCCAGAAACTAAAGCAAAATTTGATGAAGTCAAAGGTGATTTAGGTTTCGGTTTATTATTAAAACGTTACACAGATAAAGTTGTTGATGCAACGGATGAACAAATTAAACAAGCAGCACGTGATACTATTCCAAACGTAGGTCCTAACTTCTGGGCATTCCGTGGTATGTTAGCGGCTGGTGGTTTAATTATCTTATTAGCTTTCGGCGCATTTGTTCAGAATTTACGTAACAAAGTGACTTCTTCTCGCTTATTACTTAAAGCATTGCTTTGGAGTATTCCATTGCCATTCTTAGCGATTGAATTTGGTTGGTTCTTAGCTGAATTTGGTCGTCAACCATGGGCGATTTATGAAGTATTACCGGTGGGTGTGTCTGCCTCTAACTTGAGTGTAGGTGACTTATGGTTCTCTATCGGTTTAATTTGTGTACTTTACTTCTTCTTCATCATTGCGGAAATGTATTTGATGTTTAAATATGCACGTTTAGGTCCAAGTGCATTGAAAACCGGCAAATACTATTTTGAGCAATCATCTAAATAAGCAGGAGATGGATTATGCTTGATTATGAAATTCTACGTATTATTTGGTGGGTGCTAGTTGTTGTATTGCTTATCGGTTTCGCTGTAACAGATGGATTCGATATGGGCGTGACCGCACTTTTACCCGTAGCAGGTAAGAAAGAAGTAGAAAGACGTATTATGATTAACTCTATTGCTCCACACTGGGATGGTAACCAAGTTTGGTTATTAACTGCTGGTGGTGCAATCTTCGCGGCATGGCCGATTGTTTATTCTGTTGCGTTTTCAGGCTTCTATATTGCCTTATTTTTAGTGTTAGCTGCGTTATTCTTCCGTCCAATTGGTTTTGAATATCGTGCGAAAATTGATAATCCAACATGGCGTGCGATGTGGGATTGGGGCTTGTTTGCTGGTGGTTTTGTACCTGCATTAGTATTCGGTGTAGCATTTGGTAATTTATTACAAGGTGTACCATTTGAATTAAATGAGCTTTCACAAGCAACTTACACAGGTTCGTTCTTTGCATTATTAAACCCATTCGCATTACTTTGCGGTGTGTTAAGTCTTGCAATGTTAGTAACTCACGGTGCGAACTGGTTACAAATGAAAACCACTGCTGCATTGCGTGATCGTGCAAGAGCAATTACACAAATTGGCGCATTAGTGACATTAATTACTTTTGTACTTGCAGGTGTATGGCTTTCTTTCAAAGACGGTTATGTGGTGACTAGCGCGATTGATCACTTTGCAGCATCAGCGCCAAATTCAGGCAAACAAGTAGCAGTTGAAGCAGGAGCATGGTTCAAAAACTTCAATGAAAATCCAGCTTTATGGGCATTCCCAGCATTAGCTGTGGTTGGTGCATTATTAAATGTGATTGCATCTAAAGCAAATCGTTGTGGTTTTGCATTCTTCTTCTCTGTATTAACAATGGCTGGTGTGATTATTACTGCGGCAGTATCAATGTTCCCATTTGTAATGCCTTCAAGTACTCATCCAGAACAAAGTTTGTTAATGTGGGATGCAACGTCAAGTGAATTAACATTAACCTTAATGTTCTACTTGGCATTAGTATTCGTTACCATCTCATTGCTTTACACCATTTGGTCATACTACAAAATGTTTGGTCGCTTGGATGAAAGCTTTGTTGAAGACAACAAAAACTCATTATACTAAGGAGAAACAATATGTTATACGTAATTTGGGTAGTGGGTGTGTTGGCTGCAGTTATGGTGAGTGCTAAATTAACCATTGGTAAAGAAAAGTCAGGTAAATTTGACGAGTAATGATGATTAATTCACTCTATCAATTAAGTAATAAGGGTTCCTTGCGAACCCTTTCGTTTATTTTGGCGTTATTTTTAACTGCGGCTTTCTTTTTAAATTTAAGTCAATTTTCAACCGCACTTCGAACCGCTCATCCTGCTTGGATTCTTGCAATCTTTTGGGGATTGATTAATTTATGGATTCACGGGATTGGATTTGAAATTCGTCGAGCAATATGGCAGCTCGTTTTCTTGCCCTTTATTGGTTATTTCACTACAATAATTGCCATTGTTCAGCATTGGTTTTTATAAGAACGATAGACAAATATTATTATTTGGATCTTGCACATCTAATGAACTGGTTCTAAAATAAGCGGCTTGTTATGGCTGATAATTTGAGTATTATTTTGAATAACCAATGTTTTACCTTTCCGGTTCGTGTCTATTATGAGGACACGGATGCTGGCGGAGTAGTGTATCACGCACGTTACTTACATTTTTTTGAACGTGCGCGAACTGAATATTTAAGAACGCTTAATTTTTCCCAACAATCATTATTGCAGGAACAACAATTAGCTTTTGTGGTCAAAACCATCTCTATCGACTATTGTATTCCGGCAAAATTGGATGATTATCTTATTGTTGAAACTGAAATGACGGCAGTGAAAGGAGCAACAATCCTCTTTGAACAGCGGTTAGTTCGTGAGACGGTGGTGTTATCAAAGGCTACTGTTAAGGTAGCCTGTGTTGATCTAGGCAAAATGAAACCTGTCGCAATTCCTGAAGAATTAAAAGCGGCATTTTTAAAGTAAATAACTTTTCGGAGTATGCAATGACTGCAGAATTGAA
>JAGZRY010000273.1 GCA_018381425.1 Haemophilus parainfluenzae | reverse complement strand
CGAAAGTGCGGTCAAAACTAAGATCGTTTTTTTATTCATCTTCAACTCCTTTTCGAAAATTATTCACGCCCAGGTAATTTTTTCCAAGTTACTTCATTACGCAAATAAACCGGTTCAATTTCTAAGGCGGATATGATTTTATTCTGAGCATAATCTGTTAAAGCAAGCTCAAGCATATATTGTGCAGAAGGTAAAATAATATCACTCCCTTCTAAACCACTGTCTTTAAATTGAGGATACGCTGCCCAACCTGTTCCGACTCGGTAGGTAGTTAAATCTGAAAGCTGTTTAAGTACTTTTTCAGGTTGGCAAACTTGTTCTTCTATAATAGGATTCCATTGGAAAAACTCACCCAATTCTGAGCACACTTTTTCTCGTTTTACTTGAGAAAAATAAACTTCATTCATTCTCGCATCAATGGCAGCTGCCACATTTTCAGCTTGATGTAATTCAAATGCAGCCTGAGCCATTGCTGTTAAATTTGATACCGCAATAACAGGTAAATCAGCACCAAATGCAAGCCCTTGAGCAATCCCTGCGCCGACACGGACACCAGTAAAACTACCAGGACCGCGTCCAAATGCTAACGCATCTATTTGCTTCAAATTGATACCTGAATTAGCGAGCAACTCATCAACCATTGGAAGAATACGTTTTGTATGTGTACGTTGTGTTAATTCATCTAAATGTGTTTTTTCGCCTTTATGCCAAAGTGCAACAGAACAGGCTTCTGTTGAAGTATCAAGTGCTAATAAGGTGATATTTTTCATTATTAATCCATTTTCTCATTTTGTAAGAATTGTACCACTTTGTTGAGATCTCGGGTACGGGTTGAATTAGGTAAACTTTTTAGAAAGGTTTCGCCGTAATTTCGCATAACAAGACGATTATCACAAATAATTACCGCACCACGATCTGTGACATCTCGAATTAGGCGTCCTACACCTTGTTTCAGCGTAATAACCGCTTCAGGGATCTGTATATCATTAAATGGATCGCCTCCTTGCAATCGGCAATCTTCAATGCGTGCTTTTAGTAAAGGTTCATCTGGTGCGGTAAAAGGCAATTTATCAATAATGACTAATGATAGTGCATCACCACGGACATCCACGCCTTCCCAAAAGCTAGAAGTAGCAACTAGCACACTATGGGTTTCATGAATAAATTGTTCGAGTAATTTTGCTTTAGGCATTTCACCTTGTAATAAGATAGAAAGCTCACTATTTTCTCTAAAATACTCTGCCAAGCCTCTCATCATTAAATAGGAAGTACAAAGCACAAAGCATCGACCTTTATTTACTTCAATGATAGGCAACAACATTTCACCAAGAGCTTGTAACGTATTATTTTGATTCGTTGCTGGTAAATAACGTGGCACGCAAAGTAGCGATTGATTAGGATAATCAAAAGGGCTGTGAAGAATTTTTTGTTCTGCTTCCTCAATACCAAGTCGCTGACAGAAATGATTAAAAGTGCCGCCAACTTCAAGAGTTGCTGAGGTGAAAATCCAAGCTGCTTCTTTATTATTTAGCTGTTCGCCAAATTTATCTGCGACAGTAAGTGGCGTAATATGCAAACTAAATTGTCGCCCCATACTTTCGTACCAGTAGCAATAACCGACAATAGCTGTATCACAAAGACGAATTAATTGATTCTTGATACTTTCAGTGCGTTCAAAAATACTATCCAAAGTCTGAGAGCGACCTAATGCAATCTTGATCACTTCAGAAAGAAACTCAATTTTTTCTTGTAATAATTCAACCGATTTTTTGACCGCACTTTGTTTAAATAGCTCACGCCAATTTCCTCGCTGATTTCCTTCCCCAAGAAGAAGGCGAAAATCCTGAATAACTTTAAGCAATGTATCTACAGTAGTGCCAAGCTGCGGCATATCTTTCAATTCTGTTCGATAAACAATATTAATATCTTTACATAAATCAAATAGCTGGCGAGAAGTTAATGATTGACCAAAATACTGGCTTGCAATATCGGGAAGTTGATGTGCTTCGTCAAAGATGATGACTTCTGCATTGGGAATAAGCTCACCAAAGCCACTTTCTTTTACCGCCATATCAGCAAAGAAAAGATGATGATTTACTACGACAAGATCCGCATTTAGCGCTTTTTTACGAGCTTGTGCAACATAGCATTCAGCGTAGTTAGGACAATCTGTTCCTAAACAACTTTCTGCCGTACTCGTCAATTGAGACAAAATTGGGCTATCTTCAGCCAATTCAATACATTCGGTCAAATCACCTGTTTTCGTCGCATTATTCCATTTTCTTACTTTACTTAAATCGGCTAAAACAGATTTATCCCCAAGCACACCTTGAGCGATAACCTGCTCCAGTCGTTCCAAACATAAGTAATTAGATCGCCCTTTCAATAATGCAATTTTTCCAGAATAATTTAAGGCTTTTTTTATGGCAGGTAGATCTCTTGAAAAGAGTTGATCTTGTAGATTTTTAGAGCCGGTTGAAATAATCGTTTTCTTACCTGCAATAAGTGCTGGTGCTAAATAAGCAAAAGTCTTTCCAGTACCCGTTCCAGCTTCTACAACAAGCGGTCGCTTATTTTGAATAGCATATCCTACTGATTGAGCCATTTCGAGCTGTTCTGCTCGAGGCTTAAATCCTTTGATATTCTTACTCAATTCACCATCACTGGAAAAAATCTTACTTATCTGTTTTTTCATAATTATTGCTATCTAGAAATAGGCGAAGATTTTATCATTATTAGACTCATTTATGTATGAATTCTAATATTTTATATAAAACAAAAACCCCAAGCCATTCAGCTCGGGGTTCTACATTCAGTACCTGGCGGTGTCCTACTCTCACATGGGGAAGCCCCACACTACCATCGGCGCAT
>JAGZRY010000272.1 GCA_018381425.1 Haemophilus parainfluenzae | reverse complement strand
AGAACCTGTAATTTAAATTCGATTGTGTAGTGTTTACCCATAAAAAAATCTGCACCTCAATTGTTGGTTTGTTGAGTCCAACTTTTGGGGTGCAGATCAGATTGACAGCTCTTTTTTATCTGGATTAAATTAAACTTCTTCGCTCTTTTCAGAGAAACGTTCAATCTTCGCACCTAAGCAACGAAGTTTATCTTCAACGTGCTCATAACCACGATCGATGTGATAAATACGATCTACGATAGTTTCACCACTTGCGATACATCCTGCTAACACAAGACTGATTGATGCACGTAAATCTGTCGCCATGACTTCAGCACCAGAAAGATGTTCAACACCGTGACAAACTGCCGTGTTACCTTCAATTTCAGCTTTACCACCCATACGAATTAATTCTGGAATGTGCATAAAGCGGTTTTCAAAGATGGTTTCAGTAATTATACTGGTGCCTTCTGCCACCATGTTTAACAAGGTGAACTGCGCTTGCATATCTGTTGGGAAACCTGGGTGTGGTGCAGTACGAATATTGACAGCTTTCGGACGATTGCCATGCATATCCAATGTAATGCTATCTTCTGTGACTTCAACTTCTGCACCCGCTTCACGAAGTTTATCAATCACCGCATCCATGGTATCCGCTTTAGTATTTTTACATACCACGCGACCACCTGAAATTGCACCTGCGATTAGGAATGTACCGGTTTCAATACGATCTGGCACCACGCTGTGTTCACAACCAGTTAAACGTTCTACACCTTCAATCACAACGTGATCAGTACCTGCACCTGTAATTTTCGCACCCATTTTGTTTAAGAAGTCTGCCGTATCAACAATTTCTGGCTCGCGTGCTGCGTTTTCAATGATTGTTGTACCTTTTGCAAGTGTTGCAGCCATCATGATAGATAAAGTCGCGCCAACGCTCACTTTTTCCATTACAATACGCGTACCTACAAGACGATCAGCAACAACCGCTTTTACATAACCTTCATCCAGCTCAATCGTTGCACCGAGTTTTTCTAAGCCGCTAATGTGAAGATCGACTGGACGCGCACCGATAGAACAACCGCCTGGTAAAGAAACTTGACCTTGATTAAAACGAGCCACCAACGGTGCTAATGCCCAAATAGAAGCACGCATGGTTTTTACTAATTCATACGGTGCGACGAAGTGATCAATTTTAGAACAATCTAATAATACTGCACCTTCAGCATCACGCTCTGCCACAACGCCAAGTTTACGTAAGATTTTTAAAGTGGTATCAATATCTTTTAGTTCTGGTACGTTTGTTAATTTAACCGGCTCAGTTGCCAAAATTGCAGCAAAAAGAATAGGAAGTGCAGCATTTTTTGCACCTGAGATGGTTACAGTACCATTTAAGCGAGATTGCCCGCCATAAACACGAAATTTTTCCATAGAAAATCCTAGCTTGCTTGATGTAATAGACGATCCATTTTCCACTTTGCAGTGGTATAGGTTTTAATAGTTAAAGCGTGAATTTCGCCAGTTTGAAAGTAAGGCATTAATGGCGCGTAGATGGTTTGTTGCTGTTTTAATTTAGAAAGTGCTGAGATCTCATCACTCACTACAATCACACCAAAATGTGCATTTTCACCTTGAGCATAAACCTCATCTACATTCAGGCTTTCTTTTAAAATACGTTCAATTTCTTGCAGTTCCATTCGGATTTCCGTTTTAATTATGGTCGATAAAAGTGCTAATCCAATGAGATAAACTCACTAAATCAGCAAGGGTTAATAACTGTTCTGGAGGGTTTATCAACCGCACTTTTTTATTTGGTAACTGCTCACAATCGTGTAGAAAATCACACAATAATGCAAAACCAGCAGAATCAATTCGATTGATTTCAGTTAAATCAAATTCAATGAGACTTTGATTGTTTTGCTTTTCTGATAAAAAAGAAGCACGTTGTTGCCATAATGGTAACAACGTGTTGCGGGATAGCTCCCCCGATAATTGGAGAGCTATCTTATCATTATTTTGGATTAAATCCCACTTTAACGCAGTCATTCGCTTATTTGCTCAATGTCACTGGTGCGGCGGCAGATTTTTGAATTTGAGCAGTTAATGCATCAATACCTTGTTGACGTAAGATACCGCTCCATTCATTTTGTTTGGTTACAACCATGCTCACGCCTTCTGCAACCATGTCATAAGCTTGCCATTCGCCAGTTTTACTGTTTTTACGCCATTTAAAATCTAATTTGATTGGCGCTTGTCCACCATTTTGTACAATATTAACACGAATGCTCACTAGGTTTTTATCACCTACTTCTTTAGCTGGTTCAATTTGAATATTTTGATCAGTGTAAGCGGTTAACACTTGCGCATAAGCTTGCTCGATAAAATCTCTGAATGCTTTAAAGAATTTATCACGTTGTTCTGGTGTGGTTGACTTAAAGTACGAACCCAACACTAAAGAACCGGCATAGTTTACTTGCACGTAAGGTAATAAATCGTTACGAACAATAGTACGTAAATAGTTTGGATCCTTTTTAATTGTTGCCTGATTACTTTTGATATCGGCAAATAACTTATCTGATGCTTGTTGCATCAACACATAAGGGCTTGTTTCTGCACGTACAGTTTGAGTCATAAAAAGTGCAGTCACGGCAAATGCCATTACGCTAAACCATTTTTTAAACTGAGTAAATTTCATCATAAATCTCCTAAATAAAAATTATTATTTGGCTTCAGGTTCTGCTTTATCAGCATTGCCGTCGGCTTTTTTATCACCGTAAAGGAACTGGCCGATTAAATCTTCCAATACCATTGCGGATTTTGTGTCTTGAATTTGGCTACCGTTTTTTAACATCGCGGTTTCACCATCATCAAAACCCATCGTTAAGGCGATATATTG
>JAGZRY010000271.1 GCA_018381425.1 Haemophilus parainfluenzae | reverse complement strand
CCAGAATCCAAGGTTAATTTATTTTTCTCATTGATATTCCACACTAAACGGCCATTAATATCTTTATTACGTACGCCTTCACGACCAGCAATCGCAGGATCGCCATTAATACCGACTTCATCCGCTTGTGTTTTGTTCCAGTTACCATATAAACGGAATTGCAATACATCTTTAATTAACGCACCACTTAGATTAAAACCGACACGGTTCGTTGCACCTTCATCGCTGTCTTCTGGTTGATTGGTGTAATAGCTTAAGCTACCGTGCAAATCATTGGTAACAGGTTTAGTGATAATATTAACCACCCCACCCATTGCACCTGAGCCATAGCGTGCCGCTGAAGGACCACGCAATACTTCAATTTTTTCAATCGCTTCAACTGGCACCCAGTTACTGTCACCACGAGAGTTACGTTCACCACGCACACCATAACGTTCTGCATTACGAGAGGTGACTGGTTTACCATCCACTAAAATCAATGTATTTTCTGGTCCCATACCACGAATATCAATTTGACGTTTATTTCCGCGTTGTCCTGTAGATGAGTTACCCGTCAAATTCACACCTGGCATGGTACGTAATACTTCAGAAACATCATTTGTCGCTGGGCGTTTTTCTAAATCTTTTGCTGTCACAAGAGAAGAACCAAGTGATTGTTTTACCTGATTTTCTGCTGTAACTTTAATTTCCTCTAGTTTCTCTTCGCCATAAGAATAGCTTGAAAAAAGCGCGATGGTTAATGTGCTTAATGCGAAGAATGATGTTGTTTTTAAATGATTGCCTTTATACATTGAATGCTCTCCTGGCATATGTGAAATAAATAATACCCGAGAATTCTAGTACAATATAATTTGAGTGTAAACAACAATTCTTATCATTATTATTCAAATTAAATGAACAAAATACCTAAATTTTGACCGCACTTTCTTGCAATCCCAACAGATTCTAGTATCATTCACGGCTTGCTAATTTGGCGAGTTTATTTCTATTGTCGGGTTCCCTACCCCCGATTAACCAACTAAAAAGGTCTTAAAATGAAAATTAATACCCCAATCTTTAATGATCAACAAAAACGTTTTGCTTTAATTTTATTAAGCTTATTTCATATATTCATTATCACAGCCAGTAACTATTTCGTTCAAATCCCATTTGAAATCAATTTAAAATTGACCGCACTTGGTTTTGCTGATGATTTTTCATTCCATAGCACATGGGGCACACTCACCTTCCCATTCATTTTCTTAGCCACTGATTTAACGGTACGCGTATTCGGGGCGAAAGAAGCCCGTTGGATCATTTTTATTGTGATGATTCCAGCGCTTATTGTCAGTTACATTGTTTCGGTTGTTTTTTCTAATGGACAATATCAAGGGCTAGGTGCATTGAGTGAATTCAATATGTTTGTTTTTCGTATTGCGTTCGCCAGTTTCTGTGCCTATGTTTTCGGACAATTATTAGATGTGTTAGTATTCAACCGCTTACGTCAATTAAAAACTTGGTGGATAGCACCAAGCAGTTCCATGACATTTGGTTCTCTTGCCGATACCTTTATGTTCTTTGGCGTAGCATTTTATAAAAGTAGCGATCCATTTATGGCCGAACATTGGTTTAGCCTTGGATTCGTCGATTACTTATTTAAATTATTTGTCGGTATTGTCTTGTTTGTACCTGCTTATGGTGTGGTACTGAGCATGATCTTACGTAAACTTCAATCACTCGCAGACTCTCGTCAGTTTGCTTAACTTAAGGAAATAAAATGACCGAAACACTTTCTCTTAGAGCCAAAATAGAACAAAGCCCAATGGGGGCTTATCAATGGATGATTGTGGTGATGGCTGCCATCATGAATTTACTTGACGGCTTCGATGTATTAGCCCTTGCCTTCACGGCAACAGCCATTCGTGGCGAATTTGGTCTCACGGGGATTGAGTTAGGTTATTTATTAAGTGCCGGCTTATTTGGTATGACCGCAGGCTCACTTTTCCTTGCACCACTTGCAGATAAAATTGGTCGTCGCCCATTGTTATTAATGGCAGTATCACTCTCTGCTATCGGTATGTTAGGCTCTGCGTTTATTTCACAATATCAGTGGCTCGGTTTCTGGCGCGTTATCACCGGTCTTGGTGTTGGCGGTATTTTAGTGGGTACAAACGTGATCACCAGCGAATACTCTTCTCGCAAATGGCGTAGCTTTGCAATCAGTGTCTATGCTGCTGGTTTTGGTATCGGTGCGGTATTAGGTGGAATGTTCGCTGTGATGCTGCAAGGTGAATATGGCTGGCGTTCCGTGTTTTTAGCGGGTGCTATCTTGACCGGTTTACTTTTAGTGGTTTTATTTATTTGGTTACCGGAATCCATTGATTTCCTCACATCTAAACAACCTAAAAATGCAGAAGTGCGGTTAAATTTAATTGCAAAAAAAATTGGTTTAGCCGGTGATTGGAAACTTCCAGAAAAAGCGGAAAAAGTTAAAACTAAATTGCCTATTAGCCAATTATTCAGCGAGAAATACTTACATTCTACCCTGTTAATTTGGACGGCTTTCTTTGCGATCATGTTCAGCTTCTATTTTATTAGCTCATGGACACCAGCCTTATTAAAAGAAGCGGGCATGACGACAGAGCAAAGTGTGAGTGTAGGGATGATGATTTCATTAGGTGGCACCTGCGGCGCCTTAATCTATGGCTTACTGGCTAGCCGTTGGACAGCTCGTGGCGTGTTAATTTTATTCACCGTCTTATCTTCCGCAGCGATCATCACCTTTATCTTATCCTCATCTGTTTTATGGATTGCAATGGTATTCGGTATTTTAGTTGGTGCACTCATGAATGGCTGTATCAGCGGTCTTTATACCTTAAACCCACTTACTTATGATGCCGATATTCGTAGCACCGGTGT
>JAGZRY010000270.1 GCA_018381425.1 Haemophilus parainfluenzae | reverse complement strand
ACATCTGAAAATAATCTGAATAAAAGCTGGTTACAGCGAACAGCAGATATGTTTAGTGATGAACGTTTATCCGTACATAATTGCCATGGCTTAGGGCAACGACAATGCGTTATTGATGGATATCGAACGAAGAGAGATCTTAAAATGGGTAATGAAAGAACTATTTTTGAATTAAATAAAGCGAAGGAGAAATAAAATGAAAATAAGATTTTTATTCTTAATACCCTCAATCTTATTGCTTACAAGCTGTAGTGGATGGTTTCAACCACTTCCACCACATGATCATTGGCGCTTACATAATGCAGATGCATTATTCCCTGAATCAGATCCTAATGTTTTAACTAAATATGTTGATAGAAAAGAAAAAGATATGAAGGATTGCGGTATGGATTATGTGGTAGGAGAAAGTGATAATCCGGAGGTCAATCTTTGTTTAGAGAAAAAAGGTTGGTATCTAGAAGGTGGGCCGATCTGTGAAGAAAAAACAATGTGGGATAGTCCAATATGTATCCAATGGCGAAAAAAACATAGCAAGCCTGATGCTAAGCCTTGGCAGTAATTAATAAAGGTGCTTAAAAGTGCGGTCAATATTCAGTGAATTTTAAAATCTCTTGAATATTGACCGCACTTTTCTAAAGGCAAGATCTACCGCTAGATAACGCGTCTCCTGACTCGAGCTTGAACTAACTAAAATAGACAAACTGAATAAAGTTATTCATGAAAATAGTAAAAATCTTAATCAAACGAAATTGATGTTTTAGGCACCCGTCAGGAGAAGCTCGCCATCGTTTGGGCTCATAGTCGAGGAACATTAACTGTTGGTAATGCATTAAAAGCGCTAAATACAGAAGATAACCGAGATAAAAAGCTACTTTCAGGTACGACAATTAAAATGGTGGGTCCTGCAGCAGATGTAACAAGAGCGGATGGCTATTTAAGTCAATTGCAAACGGGTAAAGAAAGAACAACTTCAGATGGTTCAATTCGGATTGAGAATCATGCTAGTGACCCAGTAGGTAGTATGCCGATTTTATTGGGAGGCAACCCTGCAACCACGACAGAAAATAACAATAATAATAGCTGGCTTAAACTTAAAGTGGATATGTTTCGTAATGAGGTCTCTTCCGTTCATAATTGTCATGGATTAGGACAGCCACAATGTGTGGATGATGGATATAGAAAAAAAACAGATCTTAAAATGGGTAATGAAACGACTATTTTTGAGTTAAATAACATGAATTAAGGAGGAGAAAAAATGAGATTTTTATTAATACTATTTTCGCTAACATTATTTAGCTGTTCTTTTGGAGGATTTAAGCCGGCACCACAACATTATCATTGGCGTTTGCATAATGCGGATGCATTATTCCCTGAATCAGATCCTAATGTTTTAACTAAATATGTTGATAGAAAAGAAAAAGATATGAAGAATTGCGGTATGGATTATGTAACAGGAGAAAGTATTAATCCAGAAGTGAATCTTTGCTTAGAGAAAAAAGGTTGGTATCTTGAAGGTGGTCCAGTTTGTGAAGAAAGGCTAATGTGGGATAGTCCAATATGTATCCAATGGCGAAAAAAACATAGCAAACCTGATGCTAAGCCTTGGGGATAAATAATACTGAAGTATTTTAAGCAGAGTACAATTTAACTCGATACAAAGTGCGGTCAATTTTCAAAGAGTTTTTAAATCTCTCAAAAATTGACCGCACTTTTTATTTTCAACGATATTTAAGTTGAGCAAATCTTATAATTTCACATCCAACTTCGCGTAAGCACGCTCTACTTTTTCTAATGCTTTTTCTACGGAAATATCTCGAGCGAGTAAGACACCCAAACGGCGATGGCCATTGACTTCGCCTTTGCCGAAAATGCGGATATTGGTGTGGGGTTCAGCCAACACTTCGACGATATTGCCAAATTGCACGTTTTTCGATTGGCCTTCCACTACAATGGCTTTTGAGGCTGATGGGCTAATAAGGGTGATTTCTGGAATCGGTAGGCCTAAAATCGCACGGGCGTGTAAGGCGAATTCGGATAATTCTTGAGAAATCAGCGTGACCATACCGGTATCATGTGGTCGAGGGGAAACTTCATTGAAGATAACCTCATCACCACATACAAACATTTCCACGCCGAAAATGCCACGACCACCTAATGCAGTGGTAATTTTCTCTGCTACGTCTTGTGCTTTTTTCAACGCTACATCAGACATGGCTTGTGGCTGCCAAGATTCGCGATAGTCGCCATCTTCTTGACGATGGCCGATTGGCGCTAAGAAACTGGTGCCATTAATGTGGCAAACGGTGAGTAAAGTGATTTCATAATCGAATTTAACAAACCCTTCTACAATCACGCGTCCTGCACCTGCTCGACCACCTTGTTGAGCGTAATCCCAGGCTTTTTGTAAGTCATCTTTGGATTTCAAAATACTTTGACCGTGGCCAGAAGAAGACATAATCGGTTTCACCACGCAAGGAATACCGATTTTTTCAACCGCACTTTGGAAGTCATCAAAGTTATCGACAAATTGATAAGGTGAAGTTGGCAAGCCAAGCTCTTCGGCAGCTAAACGGCGAATGCCTTCGCGATTCATCGTCAGCTTGGTGGCTTTGGCGGTGGGAACAACATTAAAACCTGCTTTTTCTAATTCAATCAGCGTATCAGTCGCGATGGCTTCCACTTCCGGCACAATGTAATCTGGGCGCTCTTTTTCCACTAAGGCTTTGAGGGCTGCACCATCTAGCATGGAAATCGTATAAGCACGATGTGCCACTTGTTGTGCTGGGGCGTTTTCATAACGATCGACGGCAATCACTTCCACGCCTAAACGTTGTAATTCAATCACCACCTCTTTGCCCAGTTCACCAGAGCCAAGCATCATCACTTTAATAGCATTCGGGGTTAATGCTGTA
>JAGZRY010000269.1 GCA_018381425.1 Haemophilus parainfluenzae | reverse complement strand
ATAAATTAAATAGATTCCGAAGAAAATAAAAATCAGCCCTGCTGCATTATCAATATAGCGACTATATTGGCTATAAAACTGTTTTGCAACAGAACGCGAGAAAAGCACTGAAATGATGTAGAAATATAAAAAGGTTTCTACGGTAATCACGGCAAGTGCGGTCAAAATTTGTGATGTTTCAGTAATATTCACTAACACTAATGACATCACACTGCTGAAATAAATCACCACTTTAGCATTAGATAAATTGACTAATAAGCCTTTCATAATGCTTTTTAAGGTTGATTGATTTGGCACATTTGCATTCTGCTTTTCATCAAAAACCGTATTGGTTTTCACTTTTGCCATTTTAATGCCGAGATAAACTAAATACGATCCGCCAAGCATCATCACAATGCCTTGAATAATTGGCATAGTGGCAAAAATAATGGCAAGTCCTAAAACGGCAGCCGTTGCCCAAATCAATACGCCTATGGTAATTCCAATCACGCCACCAATGGCTTCGCGGCGAGAACTCATGGCAGAAATTCGGCTGACATAGAAAAAATCTGGGCCAGGCGAAAGTAAACCAACAAGATGAATAATAATCAAATTTAGCATGGCAAACCTACTATACGTAGTATCACAATCACGATAACAGCATAGATTGCTGCTAAAACATCATCCACCATAATCCCAAAACCACTTTCCAGTTTTTGGTCAAAGTATCGGATTGGATAAGGTTTTAAAATATCGAAGAAACGGAAAAGTACAAAGGCAATGACAATCCAAGGCAAGGATAAAGTTGGAATTGCAGCTAGCACAATAAATACCCCAACAAATTCATCCCAAACAATGGAACCATGATCATGAACGCCCATATCATCTGCGGTTTTTTGACATAGATAACAGCCGAGCGCAAAGCAAAGTGCGGTCAAAATTAAGAAGATTTTTAGTCCAAGGCAAGCTAATAATGCCGAACCTAAAATCGTTCCAGCTAAACTTCCCCATGTGCCCGGTGCTGGACGAATTAATCCTGAACCAAAACCTAATGCAAGTAAATGAACTGGATTTTTTAAGCTGACTCTATCAAGTGGTGAACTATTCATTATTTATCCTTAAAATGATCGAAACCAGACGGCGCTTGATAATTGATGACACGCCCATCTTTTAAAAAAGTAATCTGATTGTTATTTTGCGGAACAATTTTTCCGATACAGGTACAAGGTACATTCAACGATTGAGATAACTTCTCAATCTCAGATTTTTTATTTGCGGAAATCGTAAAGCAAAGCTCATAATCTTCCCCGCCACTTAATGCAAACGTTTCTGCTTTTTCTAAGCTATATGTTTTTTTGAGTGATGTGGATAAAGGCAAGAAGGATAAATCAATCTCTGCAGAATATTGGCTTCTCGTTAAAATATGTCCTAAATCCGCAACAAGACCATCTGAAATATCAATACATGAATGCGCTACATCCATTAAGGCTTGACCTAATTCAATGCGTGGCGTCGGGTGAAAATGGCGTTTGACTAAAAATTCCGTATCAAAATCGACCGCACTTTTACCCTGTAAGATCCAATTTAAACCTGCAGCGCTATCACCTAACGTACCCGATACATAAATTAAATCTCCAACCTTCGCGTTATGTCGGAATAAAGCCCTTCCTTTGGGTACGAAACCTTGTGCCGTAATAGTTACAGAAAGTGGGCCTTTTGTTGTATCGCCACCAATTAACGTCACATCATATTGATTTAATATATCAAACAGACTTTGACTAAATTGGCTTAACCAGTTTTCATCCACTTCAGGTAATGTCAGTGCAAGAGAAATCCAAGCTGGTTTCGCGCCCATAGCAGCTAAATCACTTAGATTTGTCGCGATAGCTTTATACGCTAAATCTTTTGGAGAAATGGAAGATAAAAAATGCGTACCCTCGACCATTGTATCGGTGGTAATCGCAAGCTGATAGCCTTCTGGAATATGGGTGAGCGCACAATCATCCCCAATACTGAAATCAACAAAGTATTGATTGCCTTTTTGTATTGAGAAATATCGCCCTATAAGATCAAATTCACCCGTAGTCATTTTATCTGCGCACCAAAAAACAAAGGGCAGACATTTGTCTACCCTACATTTGAATAATTATTTGCGACCTAATGCAGGAGCGACTTTATCCAATACACCATTAATGTATTTATGGCTTTCATCTGCACCAAACACTTTCGCCACTTCAATTGCCTCGTTAATCGCCACTTTATACGGTACATCTGGCTCAAATTGAAGCTCATAAACTGCTAAACGCAAAATTGCTTTTTCAATCGGATCTAATTCATCCAACGTGCGATCTAAATAATGGCTCATTGAAAAATCAACAGCGTCTACATTCGCAACGGTTTGACGGAAAAGGCGGCTAAAATAAGGTTTATCCACACCTTTTAAATCTTGATCCACAACGAACGTGAGTTCCACTTGTTCTGGTGCATTACCAGAGAGTGCCCAAGAATATAATGCTTGAACCGCACATTCTCTCGCTCTACGACGTGGCGATACTTTTTTTACAGGTTCTTTTTTTTCTGTCATTTGAATTATGCCGCATCAATTTGTTGTAAAAGGTTCACCATTTCAAGTGCAGTTAATGCTGCTTCTGCACCTTTATTACCCGCTTTAGTACCTGCGCGCTCGATAGCTTGTTCAATGTTTTCAGTTGTTAAAACACCGAATGCTACTGGGATTTCAGCTTGCATTGCCACTTGACCTAAACCGCTGCTTGCTTCGCCAGCCACATATTCAAAGTGAGCGGTACCTCCACGGATTACTGTACCTAGTGCGACAATTGCATCAAATTTTTTGCTTTCAGCTAAACGACGTGCTACTAATGGAAGTTCATACGCACCAGGTGCACGAACGATTGTGATATTCTCATCTTTCACT
>JAGZRY010000268.1 GCA_018381425.1 Haemophilus parainfluenzae | reverse complement strand
GAGAGTTTTTATGAAATTTATTGATGAAGCCCTGATTCGTGTGGAAGCAGGGGATGGTGGAAACGGTTGTGTAAGTTTCCGCCGTGAAAAATTTATCCCCAAAGGTGGTCCTGATGGTGGTGATGGCGGTGATGGCGGTGATGTTTATTTGGTTGCAGACGAAAACTTAAATACTTTGATCGATTATCGTTTTACGAAACGTTTTGCAGCTGAGCGCGGTGAGAATGGTCATAGTTCAGATTGTACCGGTCGCCGCGGTAAAGATATTACGTTACGTGTGCCAGTGGGAACGCGTGCAATTGATAATGATACTAAAGAAGTGCTTGGCGATTTAACAAAGCATGGTGCGAGAATGTTAGTGGCGAAAGGTGGTTATCATGGTTTAGGTAATACACGTTTTAAATCTTCGGTGAACCGTGCACCTCGCCAAAAAACCATGGGTACACCAGGGGAAAAACGCGATTTATTATTAGAATTGATGCTTCTTGCGGATGTCGGGATGTTAGGTTTACCGAATGCGGGTAAATCCACCTTTATTCGAGCCGTTTCAGCCGCAAAACCAAAAGTTGCTGATTATCCATTTACCACTTTAGTACCAAGTTTAGGCGTAGTGAAAGTGGATGAGAGCCATAGCTTTGTAGTGGCAGATATTCCTGGATTGATTGAAGGTGCATCGGATGGTGCGGGTTTGGGTATTCGTTTCTTAAAGCACTTAGAACGTTGTCGTGTGTTAATTCATTTAGTGGATATTAACCCAATTGATGAATCCGATCCGGCAGATAATATTGCGATCATTGAGTCAGAATTATTCCAATATAGTGAAAAGTTGGCAGATAAACCGCGTTGGTTAGTCTTCAACAAAATTGATACGATGACAGAAGAAGAGGCGCATGAACGTGCTCAAGAGATTACCGAACGTCTTTGTTGGGAAGAAGGGTATCACCTTATTTCCGCCGCAACCGGTAAAAATGTGCCACCACTTTGTCGTGATATTATGGATTTCATTGAAGCGAATCCACGTGATGCGGAAGTAGAAGAAAATAAACCGGAAGAAGTGAAATTCAAATGGGAAGATTACCATCAAGAACAGCTCGCTGAACATCAATTTGATGATGAAGATGACGACTGGGATGATTGGGATGAAGAAGATGAAGAAGGTGTTGAGTTTATTTACAAACCTTAATGCCTAAATGAAAAAAGAGCGGAAATTTGACCGCTCTTTTTTTATTGGGGTTAACCTTTCTTTTTCCCACCTTGACGCGCTTTAAAGCGAGGGTTGGTTTTCGAAATGACATAAACGACACCGTGGCGACGAACAATTTTGCAGCCAGGACGGTTTTTTGCGCTTTTGAGTGAAGATAATACTTTCATTGAACATTCCTATTTTGATTTAAATGCGCCAAATTTACCGTAGCGGTTTGCAAATTCACTTGCACGACCTTCGTTACCAATTTGACGAGTTTTACCAGTATAAAATGGGTGAGAAGCAGATGAGGTATCGCACATAAATACAGGGTATTCATTACCATCTTCCCATTTCATGGTGTTGTTGGTTTTAGCACAAGAACGGATGAGAAAGCCTTGTTTTGCGTTGGAATCGTAAAATAAAACGGTACGATAATTTTCAGGGTGAATGCCTTTTTTCATTAGAGCTCCTTATATAACGAAAAGAATTGGGCGAAGATACTAATTCAAAAGAGAATGATTATCAATATAATTTTATTCATGGCTATGAGAATTTTTTTCATATTGAGAAAAAGAAAAATACCTTTCGATTGAAAGGCATTTTGTCAGTTTGGAGGGAGAGTTATCCACGATGTGCGTTTTTCATAATACGCTCTTTCGCGACTTTCCATTCTCGCTCTTTAATATCATCACGTTTATCATGTTGTTTTTTACCTTTCGCAAGACCGATTTTGATCTTTGCCCAAGCACCTTTCCAATAAAGAGAAAGGGCAACAATGGTAAAACCATCACGGCTTGATTTACCGAAAAGATTATCCAGTTCACGTTTATTCAATAAAAGCTTACGCGTACGCGTCGGATCGCAAACCACGTGAGTAGAAGCCAAGCTTAATGGTTGAATGGTCGCACCAAATAAATAGGCTTCCCCGTTTTTAAAAATGATGTAGCTGTCGCTGATATTGGCTTTACCTGCGCGCATTGATTTCACTTCCCAACCTTGTAATTCAAGGCCGGCTTCAATTTCATCTTCAATAAAATATTCGTGTCGAGCTCGTTTATTTAACGCAATGGTGTTGGAGCCGACTTTGACTTTTTTCTTGGTCATTGTTATCCGTTGTTCATTAATCGTAAATTGGCGTTGATTTTACCGAATCTCGCCGTGGATAGCAAAAAACAAAAGGCTGATTTGACTCAGCCTTTTATTACTTAATGATCAATTATTCTTCTAACTCACCACAGAAACGATAGCCTTCACCATGCACGGTAGCAATAATTTCTGGTGTATTAGGATGATCTTCAAAATGTTTTCGAATACGACGAATTGTTACATCCACAGTACGATCTTGTGGTTTTAATTCACGTCCTGTCATTTTTAGCAATAATTCTTCACGAGTTTGCAATTTGCCAGGGTTTTCGCAGAAATGCAACATGGCACGGAATTCACTACGAGGCAGTTTAAATTCAACGCCTTCAGGTGTGATTAAATTATGGCTATTTAAATCCAGTGTCCACCCATTAAAACGATAGTTCTCACGTTGTAAATGGGTTTCTTTGCCATTTAGTGTCATGGTGCGATGCAATAAATTTCGTGCACGAATGGTGAGTTCTCTTGGGTTAAATGGTTTAGTGAGATAATCATCTGCCCCAATTTCCAAGCCTAAAATTTTATCGACCTCGTTATCTCGCCCCGTGAGGAAGATTAATGGAATTGCAGCTTTCTCACGTAATTCACGCCCCAGT
>JAGZRY010000267.1 GCA_018381425.1 Haemophilus parainfluenzae | reverse complement strand
TAATAAGGTTTGATATTTTAAGTTACTGATGAAAATGTGTTTTTCATGCTCAGGTAACGCGGCATAGTCGATACGGTCTTGAGACACATCCACTTCTTCTGGACGCCAGAAGAAAGAAAGTTGTTTTTCAATGAGCTTTTCAAACGTCTCATATTTTTGTTGATCATAACGTGCAACGTTAACGTTTTGACCAAAGAACATTGGTTCTTTTAATTGGTCGTTTTTGTTTTGTGAGAAAGTGGTGTATGCCATTTTTTGTCTCCATATCGTAGGGTGGGCTTTAGCCCACCATTTTAATAAGAAAGTTTTGGTGGGCTAAAGCCCACCCTACAAGAATAGAAAGAGATGTCTAATTTAAATCTTACAAGCCCCACCAGCACAGCCGTCATCAAGATCTTCTTGAGCATCTTCAGCACCATCGCGAGTGTTTTGATAGTAGAGGGTTTTTAAGCCATATTTGTAAGCGGTTAACAGATCTTTTAACAACACTTTCATTGGCACCTTACCGTCTTCAAAACGTTTTGGATCGTAGTTTGTATTTGCAGAGATCGCTTGGTCTACGAATTTTTGCATAATGCCCACTAAGTGTAAGTAACCGTCATTGCTTGGAATATCCCAAAGTAACTCATAGTTATCACTTAAGTTTTCATAATCCGGTACAACTTGTCTTAAGATACCATCTTTTGATGCTTTAATACTCACATGACCACGTGGAGGTTCGATACCATTTGTTGCATTAGAAATCTGTGAAGAAGTTTCTGACGGCATTAATGCGGTCAAGGTTGAGTTGCGTAAACCAAACTCTTTGATTTCATGACGTAACGTTTCCCAATCATAATGCAATGGTTCTTGCGTTAAGTTATCGATATCTTTCTTATAGGTATCGATTGGTAAAATACCTTTAGCGTAATTGGTTTCATTGAAGTATTCGCATGCACCTAATTCTTTCGCTAAGTTCATGGAGGCTTTCAATAGATAGTATTGAATCGCTTCAAACGTACGGTGAGTTAAATCGTTCGCTGAGCCATCAGAATAACGCACGCCATTTTTCGCTAAGTAATACGCATAGTTAATGACACCGATACCCAGTGAACGACGACCTAATGAAGAGCGTTTTGCCGCTGGAACAGGGTAGCCTTGGTAATCTAGTAATGCATCTAATGCACGTACTGCAAGATCTGCCAAGTTATCTAACTCGTCTAAATCATCTAATTTACCCAAGTTAAATGCAGAAAGTGTACAAAGGGCAATTTCACCATTTTCATCATGGAAATGTTGTAATGGTTTAGTTGGCAATGCAATTTCTAAACATAAGTTAGATTGACGCACTGGTGCAACAAGCGGATCAAACGGTGAGTGAGTATTACAGTGATCGACGTTTTGGATATAAATACGACCGGTTGATGCACGTTCTTGCATTAATAAAGAGAATAACTCAATGGCTTTTACAGAACGTTTACGGATATTTGGATCCTGTTCGTATTTCACGTAAAGTTCTTCAAATTTATCTTGATCTGCAAAGAAAGCTTCATAAAGTCCAGGTACGTCTGAAGGGCTGAATAAAGTAATATCTGCACCTTTAATTAAGCGTTGATACATTAATTTGTTTAACTGTACGCCGTAGTCCATGTGACGAACACGGTTATCTTCCACACCACGGTTATTTTTCAATACTAATAAGCTTTCAACTTCTAAGTGCCAAATCGGGTAGTAAACTGTCGCCGCACCACCACGTACGCCACCTTGTGAACAAGATTTGACGGCACTTTGGAAGTGTTTATAGAATGGAATACAACCAGTATGGAATGCTTCACCACCACGAATTGGGCTACCTAACGCACGAATTGCACCTGCATTTACCCCGATACCTGCACGTTGTGAAACGTATTTCACGATTGCTGCAGAGGTAGCGTTGATAGAGTCTAAGCTGTCACCACATTCAATCAATACACAAGAGCTGAATTGACGCGTAGGCGTACGAACCCCCGCCATGATAGGCGTTGGTAAAGAAATCTTAAAGGTTGAGGTCGCATCGTAGAAACGACGAATATAATCCAAACGGGTTTCTTGTGGATATTTTGAGAATAAGCTCGCTGCAACTAATAAATAAAGGAATTGCGCAGATTCATAGATCTCACCGGTTACCCGGTTTTGAACTAAGTATTTTCCTTCTAATTGTTTTACTGCGGCATAAGAAAAGGTCATATCACGCCAGTGATCAATAAACCCATCCATTTCATCCCATTCTTCACGAGTATAGTCGGCTAAAAGAGCAGGATCATATTTGCCCATACGCACTAATTTTTTCACATGATCGTATAAACGTGGCGGATCAAAATGGCCATACGCTTTTTTGCGTAAATGGAAAACCGCAAGACGTGCAGCAAGATATTGATAATCAGGAGTATCTTTGCTAATTAGGTCTGCTGCCGCTTTAATAATCGTTTCGTGAATATCAGACGTACGAATGCCTTCATAAAATTGAATATGAGAACGCAATTCAACTTGAGAAACAGACACGTTTTCCAAGCCTTCAGCCGCCCAAGTAATCACACGGTGAATTTTGTCTAAATTGATTTGTTCAAGCGTGCCATCGCGCTTTGTAACCATTAATCCTTTGTTCATGGAAGATAAACCTACTAGAGAAACGAATTGAATAAAACACAAGATATAGTGTTAGGGGAAATAATGGTGCACAAGATAGAGTGTTTTAAAATTGAATTCAAGCGGTAAATTTTTTACTTAGATTATTGACAAAAGATAAGTCATTTAAAATAAATGACTTATCTTTAAAGTGATGTTTTTTTAGGCAGGATCTTTTTTGTAAATCTTTGTAAAGAAAAAAGTGATCTGCCCCCAAAAACTGTCCAACTTTTGGGGGCAGATCACTTAAATGTTTAAAAGTTTAATTAATTCAAGTATTTAAATACTTTGACGACTTTTTGAACACC
>JAGZRY010000266.1 GCA_018381425.1 Haemophilus parainfluenzae | reverse complement strand
CACGTCTCTTATGACAGTTTGCAAGAGTATGTTGAGACCTTAGAACACTGGGTGAAATCGGGTGATTTGATTGCGGAAAAAGAATTTTACTCAAGTGTACGCTTGCGTGGTGCTAAAAAAGCACGAGATTTACTTGAAAAAGGAATTCAATATTTAGAATTCCGTTTGTTTGATCTCAATCCATTTGCACCTTACGGAATAGAACTTGCTGATGCGAAATTCATTCATTATTTTATTTTGTTAATGGCATGGCTTGAAGATACGGCTGATCAAGAGGGCGTAAAATTAGGTAAAGCACGTCTTGCAGAAGTAGCATGGGAAGACCCAAGACAGCAAAGTGTTTATGCGGTAGAAGGGGAATTAGTCCTCCTTGAAATGCTCAAAATGCTTGAGCAACTCAATGTGAGTGATGAGATTAAAACGATTGTTAAAGACAAATTAGGGCAATTTGCGGATCCAAGCCAAACGCTTTGTGCGAAAGTAGTCGCGGCAATTGAACAGGTTGGCAGTTACCAACAGTTAGGGGCGGATATCGCGCAATCCAATAAAGCAAAAGCCTTTGAACGTTTTTATGCATTAAGTGCGTTTGATAATATGGAACTGTCCACACAGGCGTTATTGTTTGATGCAATTCAAAAAGGATTAAAGATTGAGATTTTAGATGAACGCGATCAATTTATCAGTCTTCAATTTGGCGATCATTTGGAATATGTGAAAAACGGTAATATGACTTCTCACGATAGCTATATTTCCCCGCTCATTATGGAAAATAAAGTGGTGACGAAGAAAGTGTTAGCGAAAGCCGGATTTAATGTACCGCAAAGCATCGAGTTTACCAATGTGAAAAGTGCGGTCGAAAATTTCCCACTTTTTGAGAATCGAGCTGTCGTGATTAAGCCAAAATCAACGAATTTTGGTTTAGGGATCAGTATTTTCCAACAAGGTGTAACGGATAGAGATGATTTTGCAAAAGCAGTAGAGATTGCTTTCCGTGAAGATAAAGAAATCATGGTTGAAGATTATCTACAAGGCACCGAATATCGTTTCTTTGTGCTGGGTGATCAAACCTTAGCCGTCTTATTACGCGTTCCAGCAAATGTCATTGGAGATGGTGTACATACCGTTGCTGAATTAGTTGCGGATAAAAATGATCATCCTTTACGGGGTGATGGCAGTCGTACACCATTGAAAAAAATTGCATTAGGGGATATTGAGCAGTTGCAGCTTAAGGAACAAGGCTTAACCGTGGATTCTATTCCAGCGAAAGATCAACTTGTCCAATTACGTGCGAATTCCAATATTAGTACTGGCGGCGATTCTATTGATATGACGGATGAAATGCATGCTAGTTACAAAGAGATTGCTGTCGGGATTAGCAAAGCAATGGGGGCGGCAGTTTGTGGCGTAGATTTAATTATTCCTGATTTGAAACAGCCGGCAGAACCGAGTTTACGTTCGTGGGGTGTGATTGAGGCAAACTTTAATCCTATGATGATGATGCATATTTTTCCATTTAGTGGACAATCTCGACGATTGACAATGAATGTGATTAAAATGCTTTTCCCTGAATTGCCTTAATTTGGTTATCGGGCTTCATCAGTTGGTGAAGCCCGTTTTACATTCATCGTAATTAGGCTAAAATGGAGACAGTATTCACAATTCTAAAACGAAATTTAATGATAACTTTTACCTTAGAACCTCAAGAAAATGATCGTCTGCAATCCCTTTGCGGTGCATTCGATGAAAATATCAAACTGATTGAAAAAGAATTTAACCTCAATATTTCTCGCAATAACTTCACTTTTACCGTGAAATCAAATGATGAAAATCCAAAATCTCACCATGAACAATTAATTGATCGTGTGGCTAAATTAATCCAAACATTATATGTGGAGACTGCACCAATTAAAGGGAAAGTGAAAGAACTTGATTTAGAAGATGTGCATATTGCCTTGCAAGAGAGCAGAATTTTATCGCAAGAGGGAAGTGAGTCACGCAGTGAAAATCACGTCTATAGCACCACAATTAAAACTAAGCGTGGTTTGATTAAACCGCGTGGTGAAAATCAAATTCAATATTTACATAATATTCTTACGCACGATATTAGTTTTGGGATTGGCCCCGCTGGTACAGGGAAAACCTTTTTAGCCGTAGCGGCGGCAGTTGAAGCATTAGAACGCCAAGAAATTCGTCGCATTTTGCTGACTCGTCCTGCGGTGGAAGCTGGCGAAAAATTAGGTTTCCTGCCAGGTGATTTAGGCCAAAAAATTGAACCTTATTTACGACCACTTTATGATGCGCTATTTGAAATGCTTGGCTTTGAACGTGTACAAAAGTTGATGGAGCGAAATGTGATTGAAATCGCACCATTGGCTTATATGCGTGGTCGCACACTCAATGACAGCTTTATTATTTTAGATGAAAGCCAAAATACGACGGTCGAACAAATGAAAATGTTTTTGACCCGTATTGGTTTTAATTCTAAAGCTGTGATTACAGGGGATGTGACTCAAATCGATTTGCCGCGCAGCACAAAATCGGGTTTACGCCACGCTATGGAAGTGTTAAGTAAAGTGTCAGAACTAAGCTTTAACTATTTTGAGAGTAAAGATATTGTGCGACATCCTGTGGTAGCAAAAGTGGTGCAAGCTTACGAAGAATGGGAAGCTCAAGATGAAATTCGCCGTCAAGAAATCGCAGCGCAGCGTCGAGCTGAACGTGAGCAAAAAGTGTGGTCAGAAAATGAAACGTATTTAGGAGAATAGCATGGGCAATATGATTATTGATTTGCAACTGGCCTGTGAAAATACAGAAGGCTTGCCATCAGAAGCGCAAATTCTGCAATGGGCAACCGCCGCAGTGCAACCAGAAAGTGATAATGTGGAAATGACGGTGCGCATTGTGGATGAAGCAGAAAGCCATGATTTAAATTTAACTTATCGCGGAAAAGAT
>JAGZRY010000265.1 GCA_018381425.1 Haemophilus parainfluenzae | reverse complement strand
CGAAATTACGTAAATCTATTGAAATCATTGGTTGGAGTGTGGTTGCTCTGGCTGTGATTGCTTATCTTATTTTAAAATAACAGGATGACCTTTTTTATGAATAAATTACTCTTAATTATCTCGAGTGTATTGCTGATCTCAGCTTGTACAGGAGAACCACAAAAACAAGATCCCGATGCATTACCTAATGGTATTATGCAACCCGTAGAAGGAACGGGAGCCGTTGCCGGCGGTAGCTTTATGCCGGAAATTGAAAAGAATTCGATGCCAAATCAAATGAAATAAATTTAATGTTAAAGGAAGAATAAATGAAAAAATCGTTTTTATTGCTCCCTGTGAGTATCGCTATTTTAACGGCTTGTAGTTCAAATAGCCCTGCGCCAATTGAAAATGTAGATGGCACACTTTCTCCAGGGGTAATGCAGCCTGTTGATAATAATTCGAGCGGTACATGGCAGCCAGAAATCCAACAAAATACGATGCCAAATACCATGGGCAATAGTGTGCCAACGGGAGCTCAAACACCACAACCAAGTTTTCAACCGACTTATCAACCTGTTCAACAACCTGCTGCAGCACAGCCTAAACCAACGCCTGCTCCTGCACCGGTTCAACCACAAACTAAAACAGTAACTAAAACGGTTTCTGATTGCACTAGCTCTGGCGCAATCAACGTGCCGCGTAATCCAAATACCAATGCACCGGATTACAGCCAAATTCAAAAAGGTTCATACAAAGGAAATACCTATAAAGTAAACAAAGGCGATACCATGTTCTTAATCGCTTACTTGACAGGTATGGACGTGAAAGATTTGGCAAGCATGAACAATATGAAAGAGCCTTATAGCTTAAGTGTAGGCCAAACGTTAAAAATTTCAAATTGTTCAACTAAAACGGTTACTACGACTGTACCCGTGAAAACGACGGCACCAGCTGCACCGGCAGCCCCAACTGAGCCAGAAGTGACTTATACACCAGGTGCGAACGGTACGCAAATTGGTTCTGATGGTACGGTAATTGGTCCAATTAAATCAGGTGTTGCAACAGGTGGTGCATCAACACCAGCGTTTACCAACAATACACCGAGCACACCGGTGACAACGACAACGCAAGTGGAAACTACTACGAACGATACACCGATTAATGCGAACGTTGTGGCTCCAGTGGCATCGAATATTGCATGGCAATGGCCAACCCAAGGTAACGTGATCCAAGGCTTTTCTAATACCGATGGTGGTAATAAAGGGGTTGATATCAGTGGTTCTCGCGGCCAAGCAGTTAAAGCTGCTGCGAGCGGTCGTGTTGTTTATGCGGGTAACGCATTACGAGGCTACGGTAACTTAATCATCATCAAACATAATGATGATTTCTTAAGTGCTTATGCGCACAACGACAAGATCCTTGTGAGCGATCAACAAGAAGTGAAAGCAGGCCAAGAGATTGCGAAAATGGGTAGCACAGGAACGAATGCTGTGAAACTTCACTTCGAGATCCGTTATAAAGGTAAATCTGTGGATCCAGTTAGATACTTACCGAGAAGATAATCTTTCTCAGAAAAAAGTGCGGTTAAAAATGACCGCACTTTTTGTTATACTCTCACCAATTTTTTCTCAATGCTTAGAATCTAAGGTTAATTCAATGCGTACAAGTCAATATTTATTCTCAACATTAAAAGAAACCCCAGCTGAAGCGGCCATTGTGAGCCATCAATTAATGCTTCGTGCGGGGATGATTCGCCCTCTTGCTTCAGGTCTTTATAACTGGATGCCAACAGGCTGGCGTGTGCTCCGTAAAGTAGAAAAAATCATTCGTGAAGAAATGGATAAAAGCGGCGCACTTGAAATCAAAATGCCAGTGGTGCAACCAGCAGAATTATGGGAAGAATCAGGTCGTTGGGAACAATATGGTCCAGAATTACTTCGTTTTGAGGATCGCGGAAAGCGTAACTTTGTATTAGGTCCAACACACGAAGAAGTGATTACGGATTTAGTTCGTCGCGAAGTGTCATCATACAAACAACTTCCAATCAATTTATACCAAATTCAAACCAAATTCCGTGATGAAGTGCGTCCTCGTTTCGGTGTCATGCGTTCACGTGAATTTATCATGAAAGATGCGTATTCTTTCCATGCGGATCATGCGAGCTTACAACAAACTTATGATGTGATGTACCAGACTTATAGCAATATTTTCAATCGCTTAGGTTTGGATTTTCGTGCCGTACAAGCGGATACCGGTTCTATCGGTGGTAGTGCATCACATGAATTCCAAGTGTTAGCAAACAGCGGTGAAGATGATGTGATTTTCTCTACGGAATCTGATTACGCTGCAAACATTGAATTAGCGGAAGCGGTGGCGATTGGTGAGCGTGCCGCGCCAACGAAAGCGATGGAATTAGTTGATACACCAAATGCAAAAACAATTGCAGAGTTGGTGGAACAATTCAATTTGCCAATTGAGAAAACGGTTAAAACCTTAATTGTAAAAGGTGCAAGCGAAGATCAACCGTTAGTGGCATTAGTCATTCGTGGTGACCATGAATTAAACGAAATCAAAGCGGAAAAATTACCGGAAGTGGCTTCACCATTTGAGTTTGCGGATGAAGCTGCCATCAAAGCAAAAATTGGTGCAGGTGTGGGTTCATTAGGTCCTGTTAATCTCAATATTCCAGTGATTATTGACCGTTCAGTGGCATTAGTGTCTGATTTCAGCGCGGGTGCAAACATTGATGGTAAACATTACTTCAATATCAACTGGGAACGTGATGTGGCGTTACCAAAAGTGGCGGATATTCGTAACGTGGTTGAAGGTGACCCAAGCCCAGATGGTAAAGGTACCTTATTGATTAAACGTGGTATCGAAGTGGGTCATATCTTCCAATTAGGTAAAAAATACTCAGAAGCGATGAATGCAACCGTTCAAGGTGAAGATGGTCGTCCAATGGTCGTAACCATGGGATGTTACGG
>JAGZRY010000264.1 GCA_018381425.1 Haemophilus parainfluenzae | reverse complement strand
TTTATGATTATTCAAAATTTTAACTAACTCTAAACCACTATAACCAGTGATACCAACGATTGAAATTTTCATTTATGCACTCCTTTTGAATAAATATGTAACCAGTTTATTGTATTTTTATCCATTTGTCAAGAAAAAATGAAATTAACATGAAAAAAACAAGCAGTCTTTTTCAACTACTTGTTTCATGATTGTTATCTAGTTATTAAATAATTGCAAGTTGGCAATACGATCGACTGCTTCGACCAGACGTTCTGGCTCTACCAAAAGCCCAATACGAACATAAGCATCTCCTGCAGGACCAAATCCTTTACCTGGTGCCACAGCAACATGGGCTTTCTCAAGCAAAAGATCCGCAAAACTCTCACTAGTGTAACCCTCTGGTACAGGCATCCAAGCATAAAAAGAACCTTTGGATGGAAAGGCCTTCCAGCCAATCTTAGCAGCTGCCTGGACAAAAGCATCTCGGCGGCTATCATAAGTCGCATTCAGTTGAGCAACAGCCTCCTCAGATTTAGGATCTAAGAGGGCTGTAATCCCAGCCTCCTGCAAGGCAGGAAAGATTCCCACAAAAAGATGGTCTTGAATCAGATTTAAGGCTTCAATCATTTGGTCATTCCCAGCAGCAAAGGCTAAACGCCAACCAGCCATATTGAAGGTTTTCGAGAAAGTATAGAACTCAATGCCCACATCTTTAGCACCAGGTGTTGATAAGAAGCTAGGATTCTCATAGCCTCGATAGCCCAAAGCTCCGTAAGCCAAATCACTCACCACACCAACTTCGTAGGTCTTCGCCCAGGCAACCAACTTTTCATAAAAGGCCTTAGTCGCCACAGCACCCGTAGGATTATTTGGATAATTGATATAGATAAACTTAGCACGCCGAGCTGTCTCTTCAGGAATGGCATCCAAATCTGGTAAAAAATTATTTTCAGCCGTCAAAGGAAAGGTCTCATAGGCTACACGTCCTAGACTCACTCCTGATAAATAATCAGGATATCCTGGGTCAGGCAAGAGCAGGAGGTCGCCAGGATTCATCAAAGCTAGGGGCAATTCCACTAGTCCAATTTTAGCCCCACCCATGACACAAATCTCACGCTCCGCATCCAAATCGATCCCATAATGTTTCTTGTAAAAACTAGCAGCAGCTTCCTTAAAAGGACGATTGCCTCGAAACTGTGAATACTTATGGCTAGCAGGATTTTTCGCTGAGGTACAAAGCGCCTCAACAATATGGTCATAGGTTGGTTGGTCTGGATTCCCCTGACCAAGATTGATAACATCTGCTCCTTCCGCCACCTTGGCATTAACTTTAGCAACCAAACCTGCAAAAAACTGTTCTGGCAATGCCTTCAATAAGTCAGATTCTTCAAATAACATAAACACTCCTTAATGATACAAGTCCGTGCGACGATCCTCAAAAACAGGAATCTGACCTCGAACCTTATCTACCTCTTCAAGATTAATATCAGTCGTAAAAACGCCCTCCTCATTCTCCTTGGTTTGTAAGACCACATTTCCAAGTGGATCTATAACCATAGAATGTCCTGAAAAGACATCGTCCGGTCCTGCTCCAACACGATTGACAGCAACTACAAAAGCTTGATTTTCAACTGCACGCGCCTTTAACAAAATCTCCCATTGCTGCACTCGAGGTTCCGGCCACTGCGCTACCACAAAAAGTACCTTGGCGCCTTGTGCCATCTGTGTTCGCACCCATTCAGGAAAACGGATATCATAACAAATGACACTGGCAGCTATCACACCATCAAGCTCAAAAACAGACTCATTCGACCCAGCAGACATGTACTGGTCCTCTGCCATAAGGCCAAAGAGATGGGCCTTGCTATAGGTATTGATTAAGTCCCCAGACTTATTGTAGACATAGGTCGTGTTGTAGAATTTACCATCTTTCTCAATAGCAACGGACCCTCCAATAATAGCTACAGCATATTTCCTAGCAAAATGAGACAAGAGTTCTTGAGAGTCCAATCCATCCTTATCCGCAAGCCCATCAAGTTCATTTAAAGCATAGCCTGTATTCCACATTTCAGGAAGCACAATAACATCAGGATTGTGATCAAGCGCCCTTTCCAGCATCTCTATGACGTGTTTTTTATTTTCCACAGGTTGTCCGTGAACGACATCCATCTGTACCAACGCGATTTTCATAATAACCTCGATTCTATATTAACCATTATAGCACTCCAAAAGACGTCACAAAAATTGAAAAATTCAATCTCATGATAAAGAAAGGCTATCAAAAAAGGCTGGACATAATGTCCAACCTAATCATTATTACACTAAGCAATATCAACGTAACGACGAGCACCGCTCACTGTCATGTATGAAAGCCATGTGTGACCGTCCGCTGTCAAAACCTTATCGTAGTTAACGCTCATACCCTTATCATAGTAAGCCAACTCTGGGCTTGAAACCTTGGCTTCTGCCTTAATTGACGCACGACCTGTGAAGGTATAACGGCCTGATTCTGGGAGACTTGGTTTATCGGCTGGCTTAGCAACGGGTTTTGTTTCTGGTTTAGCTTCCGCCTTGGCTGCTGCAATATCAACATAACGACGGGCACCACTTGTTGTCATGTATGAAAGCCATTGACGACCATCGGCTGTCAAAACCTTGTCGTAGTTAACGCTCATACCCTTATCATAGTAGGCCAACTCTGGGCTTGAAACCTTAGCTTCTGCCTTAATTGACGCACGACCTGTGAAGGTATAAGTGCCTGATTCTGGAAGACTTGGTTGGTCCGCTGGTTTAGTAACCGGTTTAACTTCTGGTTGACTTGCTGGCTTAGACTCTGCCTTGGCTGCTGCAATGTCAACGTAACGACGAGCACCGCTTGCTGTCATGTATGAGAGCCATGTGTGACCATCGGCTGTCAAAACCTTATCGTAGTTAACGCTCATACCCTTATCATAGTAAGCCAACTCTGGGCTTGAAACCTTGGCTTCTG
>JAGZRY010000263.1 GCA_018381425.1 Haemophilus parainfluenzae | reverse complement strand
CGATAGCCCATAATCACACCTTGTTTTTCTAAGCGTTTTACCCTTTCTAAACAAGGCGTTGGCGATAACCCCACTTTCTTTGATAAATCGATATTAGAGATTTTACCGTTGCGTTGTAATTCATTTAAGATTTTGATATCAATGCTATCCAACGCTTTATTTAATTTCTTTTCCATAACCTTTCCTTATGTACGGCGCATATTCTATCTAATTTATCAAAAACTTTCAGTAATCAGACAACAATAGGACAACGTTTTTTTAGAAATTATCCAAAATGGCAAGTGCATCAGCGAGTTTTTTCACCGTAAAAACTTCCATATTCTCAACCGCACTTTTCGGCTTATTGGCAAAAGGGACAATCGCACGTTTAAAACCATGTTTTGCGGCTTCACTAATGCGTTCTTGACCGCTGGTTACCGGTCGAATTTCACCGGCTAGCCCTACTTCACCAAAGACAACTAAATCTTGTGGTAACGGTCGATTACGGAAACTCGAAATTAATGCAAGCAATAATGCAAGATCCGCCCCTGTTTCCCCGACTTTTACACCGCCAACTACATTCACAAAAACATCTTGATCCGACATTTGTAGTCCACCATGGCGATGTAGTACCGCAAGCAATAAAGCTAAACGATTTTGTTCTAGCCCTACCGCCACACGACGCGGGTTAGCGAGCATGGAATGATCTACCAACGCTTGAATTTCCACCAAAAGCGGACGCGTTCCTTCCCAAAGAACCATTACCGAGCTACCAGGCGTTTGTTCATCTCCACGACTTAAGAAAATTGCCGATGGATTTTTTACCTCGCGCAAGCCTTGCTCGGTCATACCAAATACCCCTAACTCATTCACTGCGCCAAAACGGTTTTTATGACTACGTAACGTACGGAAACGGGAATCAGCCTCCCCTTCCAGCAATAATGAACAGTCAATGGCATGTTCCAATACTTTCGGACCAGCAAGGGTGCCGTCTTTGGTGACATGCCCAACCATAATGATAGCGACCTGTCGGGTTTTCGCATAGCGAGTCAAGAAAGAGGCACATTCACGCACTTGTGCCACACTTCCTGGAGAGGATTGAATATCTGAAAGATGCATAACCTGAATCGAGTCTACTACGATAATTTGCGGTTTTAATTGATCCGCCAAATTACAAATTTGCTCAACTGAGGTTTCAGATAACATATTTAATTTATCTGTCGGCAGATTTAAGCGATTAGCTCGCATAGCCACTTGTTGAAGTGACTCTTCCCCTGTTACATAAAGTGCGGTCATATTTTTCGCTAATCCGCACATGACTTGAAGTAACAAGGTACTTTTCCCTGCACCAGGATGCCCACCAATTAAAATGGCACTCCCCGGCACGATCCCGCCGCCTAACACGCGATCTAATTCTTTAAATCCACTGGTGAAACGCGGTGTCTCTTGTAAACTAATTTCAGAAAGTGTTTGGATTTTTGCGCGAGTTTCTCCTGCATAACCACTAAAACGATCATTTTTTGTGGAGTTTGAGGCTGAAATTAACCGCACTTCACTAATCGTATTCCACGCTTTACAGGCTGAACACTGCCCTTGCCAGCGCGAAAATTCAGCGCCACAATCATTACATACATAAGCGGTTTTAGGAGCTTTTGCCATTTTTATTATCCTTTCGAGAACCCGTTTTACGCCATCAACATCATTAAGCCAAGCATTCTTTCAAAATACGCACGGCTCTTTAATAAGGCTTTTAACTCCTCAATAGTTTGAACATTATCTTTGGTCTCACTATGAAAGGTAATCAAGCCTTTTATTTCATTAAGGAAAAATTGATTACTTGCTAATAACTCAGCTGATCGATTTTCTTCCAGTTTTTCAAACAAGGCTTTGTTGTCATCATAATAATGATAAAGATTGAAAAATGCGCCGACACGTTCAACGGTTTTCATAAAATCGAAAGCAAATACATCCGTTGGGAATGAAAGAGTTTCCTCTATCAATTGCTGCTCCATTTTCATGACTGCACTTAATTGTTCGCGAGAATCAATCGCACTTCCCTCTCGTTCTTCTTTTAAGAAATCCCGCCATTTATTTAACCAATCAATCAGAAGTGGTTTGCTGCCTAATCGATAGCCGCGTTTTGCTTTACTTGCTGAGCTAAAATAGACATCCTGTTCAAAAGGTAAAAGTGAGACAAAATGGAAAAGATCTGAAACTAGCCCTTCTTTTAATTCAAATTCAATTTCACAAATAGGCTGTATTTTTTCCCCTGATAAAATTTTTCCTTGATCAAAGGCCACTTCAATTTTTGATGCACCAAACGCAATTAACCAAAAAGTGCGGTTAAAATCTGTTGAGAAAATTGCTTGTAATGTAGCGGAAGGCAAGCTTTCAAATGGATACAATGAGGTTAATTGTTCCGTTGTGGGTACGGAATTATCAGGTATAGATAAATTGTATTCTGGACGACTATGCAACCCACCAACCACTTTTCCGTCAGTTTTTAAGGTAAGTGTAAAATCATTATTTTCCTGACGGACACGCAATCCCATTTTTTGTTTCGCCAAAAAATGGTCGGGGTAATCGAAATAGGTATTTCCCAGAAAGACTTTATTTTGTTCTAAGATTTTGAATTGATTGAGATGTATTTTTAAGGTATCGAAAGCATCAGAGGTAACTGCAAGCTTTAATTCAACTTCATTACTCATTTTATTTTCCCTTATCACTTTAACTGTTTAAATATACAGATAATTTTATACAAATCAAGATCTTTTTCGTGTATTTCCTTATAAAATCAGGTAATATGCAACCGAAATTTTAACCCTTGTTATGGAGTAAAACACCTATGGCAATGAATAATATTCTCGGATTATTTGCCCATTCTCCTTTAAAACCACTGCAGAAACATTCTGACAAAGTGACTGAATGTTGTGATTTATTAATTCCATTCTTCCAACATACCTTTGTAAAACAATGGGATGATGCAGAAAAAACACGT
>JAGZRY010000262.1 GCA_018381425.1 Haemophilus parainfluenzae | reverse complement strand
CAAGGGTGCTTACCAAGGTTACGATATTGAACTTGGTAACCGTTTGGCTAAAGACTTGGGTGTTAAACCTAAATACGTCTCAGTAGATGCGGCCAACCGTGCAGAATTCTTGATTTCAAACAAGGTAGATATTACGCTTGCCAACTTCACAGTAACTGATGAACGTAAGAAACAAGTGGACTTCGCTCTTCCTTATATGAAAGTCTCAATCGGTGTGGTGTCACCTAAAGACAAGGTCATTAAGGACGTTAAAGAGCTTGAAGGTAAGACTTTGATTGTTACTAAGGGGACAACTGCTGAAACTTACTTTGAAAAGAACTACCCAAATATCAAATTGCAAAAGTATGACCAATATAGCGACGCTTACCAAGCCCTCCTTGATGGTCGTGGCGATGCCTTCTCAACAGATAATACAGAAGTTCTTGCTTGGGCTCTAGAAAATAAAGGTTACGAAGTTGGAATCACATCGCTTGGTGACCCAGATACGATTGCCCCAGCCGTTCAAAAAGGTAACAAAGAACTCCTTGACTTTATCAATAAAGACATTAAGAAACTTGGCGAAGAGAATTTCTTCCACAAAGATTATGAAAAAACACTTCACCCAACTTACGGTGATGCAGCTAAAGCTGATGATCTCGTGGTTGAAGGTGGCGAAGTGAAATAAGACTAATTCCTCTCTAAGGGGAAGTCTTGCTTAACAAGAATAAAACAACCACTCCTGCTTCTAGCTGAGCTAGATATAAGCAGGAGTGGTTGTTTTGTTTTAGGGTGATTTTTTTCTCACCTTTTTGCTTTTTATGTTTCTCCACCCAATGACAATAATTGACAAGAAAGCGGTTTCCACCATTCCCCAAAAAAGAAAAGAGTCAATATAATCAAAAAAAGTTTTGCGTTCTCCATAGACCGAGGTAGAGCCATCTTTCCAAGTAATGATTTTGTCCCTATCATCAATCCTTTTGTAGGACTCATCATTATAAGTCAAATAATGATCCTTCCGTACATACATATTCAAATAGTTATAGCCGTGCTTTGTGGGAAGGTCTGAAAACAGACTTTCCTTGGCGTAAACTTCAATGTAAATGGTTCCATCTTTAAGACCTTTAGTTTTCTGAGTTCGAGCATTTTTGATAAGGAGTTTTCCATCTTGTACAATCTCCCAATCGTACTTACGACTTCTTCCTCCTTCGTTATAGGAAATAGCAAGCTTGTGGTTTTCAGACTGCCATAGCCCGTAGATACTATTTTCACTGATACCATCATAAAAGAATCTAATATAGATGTTGACTATAGGTACCATGATTAGAAAACAAATACTCAAAATCTTGACTAAACGGTCTTTGAATTTACCCCAACGTGCTCGCCATCCAGTTTTGTACTTTTGTGTTCTTCGATATTCATTTTGTGAATGGTCACTTATATTAATTTTCTGTCGGTCAGCGTATTTTCTCTTTAGTTGATGCCTCATTTAGCCTATTTTTCCTTTTTAGATTTCTTTTTATTCTCCAATCGACAAAAATGACATACAAAATCATAGAACCAATAATTCCAAATACGATATAAGGTTTCAGACGATCAAACAAGGTTATTCGTTGACCATAAAGGGATTTTGAACCATCATTCCAGGTAATGCTCTTGTTTTCATCATCAATCCGTTTGTAGGATTCGCCATCATAGGTCAAATAATTGTCTTTACGGACATACATATTTAAATAGTTGTAGCCGTTCTTTGTGGGAAGGTCTGAAAACAGGCGTTCCTCAGCGTAAACTTCAATGTAGAGGGTCCCATCCTCTAAGCGTTTAATATCATCAACGCGTGCATTTTTAATGAGGATATTTCCATCTTGAACAATATCCCAATCACGCTTACTTCCCTTTGAACCATCTTCATATGATATGGCAAGCTGATGATTTTCAGATTGCCACAGACCGTAGATACCATCTTTAGAAACCCCATCGTCAAAGAAAATCATATAGACGATGAAAATCGGTATCATGAGTAGGAAACATATCCCAACAATGTTGGCTAAACGGTCTTTGAATTTACCCCAACGTGCTCGCCATCCCGTTTTGCGTTTTTGTTCTTTTCGATATGCTTTTTGTGAATGATACTTTCGATTGAGTTTCTTTCGGTCAACGTATTTTCTTTTTGTTTGGTGTTTCATTGAGTTTTTCTCTCCTCTTTTGCCGAGCCTCTAAAATAACAAGAAAGAAGCCCAGTCCCAAAATTCCACGATAGATAGTTTGAACAATTGTAGATAGGTTGGTTTTCCGTTCACCATAAGGGCTGGTAGAACCATCTTTCCAAGTGATAGTCTTGTTTCCAGAATTGATACGCTTGTAGGACTCGCCATCATAGGTAAGATAATTGTTTTTGCGAAGATAGAAATCTATGTAGCTGAAGCCGTCCTTGGTAGGTAGGTCTGTCAGGTAGCCTTCCACAGTGTAGAGCTCCATGTGAAGAGTCCCGTCATTAAGCCGCTTGACCGGGCGAGTTCTAGCAGCATAGATAATATACTTACCATCCTGTACGACTTGCCAGTCGATATTTCCTCGTTTCTGAATATGCTTATAGGAAATCGCTAACTTATGATGATTAGACTGCCAGAGACCATATATGTTATCTTCATTGACTGTATAATGATCATAATAATAAAAGCCACCCCAAAGCAGTGCAAGCAGCACTAAGATAATCAATTCAGATGTTGGCTCTAGTGGGATGATCTTTCTCCAATCAAACCGCCATCCTTTAGGTTCTTCAATACTTTGGCAGTCGCTATTTATATTTTCCTCTCCTTTAGAGAGAGTGATTAATTTTTTCTTTGTCATGCCTAATCCTCTCATCAACCATTGTAACAAATTCATCTCCCAAGCAAAAGCTAGCCTGATTTGTGATATAATTGGGAGTGATTGCGGGCAAGAAAATCTTATTTCTTGCCAGACTTGTAAAAATAAAACAGAGGATTTTAAGATGAAACTGACA
>JAGZRY010000261.1 GCA_018381425.1 Haemophilus parainfluenzae | reverse complement strand
TGGCAATTCAGACACTTTGTCTAAGTTGGCATAAATTTCTGCCATGCTGCCGATACCTTGCAAGAGACCAAGTGCGGTTTTTTCACCGACACCCGCTACGCCTGGAATATTATCAGCGCTATCGCCCATTAGCGCTAAGTAATCGATGATGAGTTCTGGTGGAATACCGTATTTTTCAATCACGGCCTCGCGATCTAATAGGGTATTATTCATGGTGTTGATCAACATAATGTTGTCATCCACTAGCTGCGCCATGTCTTTATCGCCGGTGCTGATTAAGACTTTTTGATTGGCTTTGGAAGCCGCTACCGCTAAGGTACCGATGACATCATCAGCTTCAACACCTTCAATGACTAAAAGAGGAATGCCAAGGGCATGGATAATATCGTGTAACGGTTGAATTTGTTTGCGTAGGTCGTCGGGCATCGGTGGACGATGGGATTTATATTGTTCAAACATTTCATCACGGAAAGTTTTACCTTTCGCATCAAAGACCACCGCAATATGGCTCGGTTGCACTTGCGAAATCAGGCTTTTGAGCATATTTAATACACCGTACATGGCACCAGTCGGTTCACCGGCAGAATTGGTGAGTGGCGGAAAAGCATGAAAAGCACGATATAAATAAGATGAACCGTCCACTAGGACTAATGGATTAGGAGCGATAGTTGGCATAAATATTCCGTTCAAAAATAATGAAAAGTGTCGCATTATAGCGTAAATTGCGAAATGGGGCGAACGGATAAAGTGCGGTCAATTAAACGTAAAAATTATGACGAAGGCATTTGGCTGTGGCATAATAGGAACACTTGAGCATTCAACATAAGGGAATAACATGTCATTAAAACTGGTTGAAGTTGTTGTATTAGGGCAAGTGCTGCGCTTGAATGTCCCTGCCGAACAAGAAGAGATTTTGCGTCAAGCGGCGCGTAATTTAGATCTTCAAGTGTCTGAAATGAAAGAGCGTACAGGTTTATTGCAATTAGACCGTGTGCTTTCTATTGTTGCCTTGAATTTAAGTTTTGAATTAACTCAAGAAAAGAATAAAAATGCCCAGATTGAAAACGTGTTATGTACGCGAATTCAACAGTTAGATCATTCTTTAGAGAATGCATTAGGTGGGCGTCTTATCGTCGATTAAATAAAAAAGAACCGCATCTTGAAAGTGCGGTTCTTTTTTATGTATTTTTAATCTGGCGTGTAATAGAGTTTACCAATTTCAATTTTTTGTCGCCCTGTTTCTTCACGCCATTTATTGCTGTCTCGTAAAGAATAAACGCAGCCACAATATTCTTGCTGATAAAAACGTTCACGCTTACTGATTTCGATCATGCGTTGCGATCCTCCAGCTTTACGCCAGTTGTAATCCCAATAAATCACATCATCATATTTTTCAGCTGCACGGTGACCGCAACCGTTGATTTGATCCATGTCTTTCCAGCGAGAAATACCAAGACAGCTGGTAAATACAGGGAAGCCATGTTCATGAGCATATTCAGCTGCTTTTTCAAAACGCATATCAAAACACATGGTGCAGCGAATGCCACGTTCCGGTTCCCATTCCATGCCTTTTGCGCGATCAAACCATTGTTGGCGATCGTAGTCAGCATCAATAAACGGAATCCCAAATTTTTGGGCAAAACGGATGTTTTCTTCTTTACGAATTAAATATTCTTTTAATGGATGAATATTTGGGTTGTAAAAATAAATCGTAAACTCAATACCCGAGGCCAAAATGGCTTCCATCACTTCACCTGAGCAAGGCGCACAGCAGGAGTGGAGAAGTAACTTATTATGTCCTTCGGGTAATTCGAGTTTTTCACGAATAAAAGGTGCGTTCGGATCTTTGCGCGGTTTTTGTTTGCGTGTTTTATGTTGAAAACCGACCGCACTTTGAGATTGTTGTTCTATCATACGTTAAAGATATTTTGTATCCCAGAATGTTTATTGCTGACATATTCATATAAGCTATGAGCAGGAATTGAATCACTTATACTATGCCAAGTTATTTGACCATTATTAATAAGTGCTAATCCAACCTTTGTTAAGTTGAAAAACTTATTATATTCTCCATCGTATTCAGGTACTCTATATTTAAATAAATATAGAGTACCTGAACTTTCATTTATACCTGAGGCTTTATAGCATGAGATTATAGTGAGATCAGTAGTGGCGGATAAAATTGTTGGTGGAGATACCATCTCCCATGTAACAGCATCTTCTACTGACTTTTTTAGTAACTCATTGATAATAGACATTTCATCTGAATACATATAAATTCTCTTTTTTGTTATGAAACTTTTCTTACATCAAGTTCTTGTATGCTTTGTAGTACTTGATGTAACTCTGTCAAATACCTGTAATAGTCCCAAGCATCATCTTTTTTTAGCTTGTTTGGAGGAATAGTTGAAAAATCAGATGTTTTCAATTTAAATTGTAATATATGTTTTTCAATAGGTTTTCTGGAAGACTCAAAAGCACTAACAACTCCAGTAATTTCCTTTATTAACTCCCATATTATTAATTGGTTTTCCTTAAAGATTTCATCAGTATTAAGTTTAGTAATTTCTTGGTTATATTTTTTATACAATTGTTTAATTTTATCTGTGATATAGAAGCTAGAACTTTTTTCATTATATAGTTTATATAGCTTATTCGTTTTAAGCCACACACAAAATGTTATAACCGTTCCCAGTATACTTGCAATTATTGATAGATTTTGAACAAAATTAGGAAATAAATTATCTGTAATCCATTTTAGCTCCATCTAATAGCTCCTAGAAACAGATAAATAAGCTAGTGAAATTAAGGCTTTTTTGTATTCGCTTTCAGGTAATAAGGCAATGGCATCAACCGCTTTTTTGGCTTCTTGTTTCGCACGTTCCATCGCATAATCAAGGGATTTATGTTCAGCCATAATCGCAAGCACTTCATCGATCGCATCACGTTTTCCGCCTTGTTCAATGGCTTCGCGAATAAGC
>JAGZRY010000260.1 GCA_018381425.1 Haemophilus parainfluenzae | reverse complement strand
AACTAAAAATCCCTATTATTGGCAGAAAAATAATGTGGCTTTTGAGCGTGTAGAATATTTGCCTTTTATCGCCACTAAATTATCTGACTTTGATGTGGTGGTTGATGTACCAGAAGTGCACGCTGACCTTCAACATTTCCCACAGCTTTGCAGTTATTTTTATGAATTTAATCTCAACAATCCTAAAGTTGCTAAGGCCGATGTGCGCAAGGCGATTGCTTCGTTGGTCTCTGTCACCAATATCGTGAATAATGAGATTCCCGCGGCAATTCCGAGTTCGTATTTTTTACCGAAAGCCATGTTAAATGGCCAAGATTCAAGATGGGAGCCCGTTGTTGCCGAGCAGCTATTGGCTCAAAATAAAATTAATGAAAGACATCCGCTACACTTAAATGTGCTTTATGATGAGACGCCATTGCATGTAAATATCGCACAACGTTTAGTCGGGCAATTAACGCAATCAGATATGTTGCGTGTGGATGCACAACCAGTCAGTTGGCAAACGTTACAAGCTAAACGTCAAAAAGGTGATTTCCAAGTCATTCGTTCTGGTTGGTGTGCGGACTTTAATCATCCAATGGCATTCTTGAGTTTGTTCTATTCTAAAAGTCCTGATAATAAAAATGGCTATGCCAATGCGGAATATGACCAACTTTTTGAGCAAGCATTGAAAAGTTTAAATGAAAAAGAGCGGTCAGAAATTTACTTAAAATTAAGTGAGAAGATCCAACAGGAAAACCTTGCTTTACCGATTTTCCAATACACCACGCCAGTTTATCTTTCTCCAACTATTATGGGGGCGAAGAAAAATCCGGTAGGCGTCATTTACAGTAAGGATCTATGGCGAAAAGTTGAAAGCTAAAGCTGATTAAGAAAGTTGTTCATGATGTGGTGAACAACTTTTTTTATTAAATTTAATAAAAGCGTAGAGTAACACTATTTACTTTTTATTTTTATACGATACAATACACAACAAATCAACCTAGAGGGAAATCTTTATGTTAAAAATGAATGATTTGGTTAAGCTTAGTCAGACACCAAAATCCACGGTGCTGTACTATGTGAAAGAAGGTTTGTTGCCAGAACCACTAAAAGATAAACCGAATTTTCATCTCTATGATGAATATTGTGTAGAGTTGCTTAGTTTTATTAAATATCTACAAAGCAATTTCAATGCGACGATTTCACAAATTAAAGCACTTTTTGCTCATCCTCATTTTGATTGGAATAATCCTTATGAAAGCCTTATTGGATTATTGGATATCATCATGGGCGCTGAAAATGAAGTGTTCACCATTGAGCAATTATGTGCAGAATTTCATCTTTCTGCTAAACAAATCGAAGACATGGTAGCAGAAGGCTTATTGAATCCTCGTGAGGGCATTTTTACAGCAAAAGAACGTGATATTTTGGCGATCTTGGTTCTTTGTGATGAAGCCGAAATGGATGTCGTGAAAGCTTATTTAGCTGCAGCAAAAATGTTAGCGGAAAAAGAGGTGAGGGTGACTTTAGCGGCATTAGCCAATAGCGAACAAAAAGATGAAAAATTAAAACATTTATTTGATTTATTGTTGGTGTTAAAACCTTATCTCTTGAATATGAAAACCTTTAATCTTTATCAAGCGGAGAGTGTGAAATGAAACTCTTAAAATATGCTGGCTTTGTACCTTATTTAGCCATTGCCTTTATTAATGCCAGTGTGGATTTGGCGCATAAAATTACCATTCAAAATGTATTACTGAAAAGTTTTTCAGGCGAGAGTTTGGTTGTTTTAACGGCATTAATTAATGCGATGATTTTATTGCCGTTTATTTTCTTATTTTCGCCTTCGGCATTTATTAACGATAAATTTTCTCGCACCAATGTGATTCGTTATAGCAGTTTAGCGGCTGTGGCGATTAGTGCTGGGATTTTATTGAGTTATATGACGGGAATGTTTGCTATTTCCTTTGTACTGACATTGATTTTGGCAGCGCAAAGTGCGGTCTATTCTCCTGCCAAATATAGCATTATTAAATCGATTGTGGGCACTGAAAATATCGGTATGGCAAACGGTGTCATTCAAGCGCTTACTATTGTGGCCATTCTATTTAGTTCTTTTGCTTTTTCTTTCTTCTTTGAAGCGCATTATGTGGCATCAGATGATCCGAATGAAGTATTACAAAGTGTTTGGGTGATAGGTGTAGCATTAGTATTACTGAGTGCACTAGAAGCCTATTTTGCGTTTAAAATCCCATTCTTTAAGCAAGAAGCTGAAAATACAGAAGCTCAGTTTGATATGAGAAAATACCTTTCTTTAGGGTATTTAAAAGATAATGTTCGCACATTAAAAGCAGATCAAAATATTTGGTTGAGTGTTATTGGATTAAGCCTGTTTTGGGGCGTGTCACAAATTATTGTAGCGGCATTCCCTGCACATTATAAAGCAATGTTCAATGAAGATAATGCTGTTGTCATTCAAGCGATTCTTGCAGTGAGTGGAATAGGGCTTGCGCTAGGTTCATATCTTGCGGGACGCGCTTCTCGTTTGCATATTGAGTTAGGTATTGTCCCGCTTGGTGCATTGGGTATTTGTGTGTCGTTATTCTTCTTAACACTAGCACAAAGTGGAGTGGTATTAGCACTTTGTTCTTTTGTCTTTGGTTTCTCTGGCGGCTTATTAATCGTGCCATTGAATGCGACGATTCAGTATTTCGCATCGGAGAAAATCAGCGGCAAAGTCATGGCAGGTAACAACTTTGTACAAAACGTGTTCATGGTAGTGTTTTTGCTATTAAGCATTGTTTTTGTACAACTTAATGTTTCGACTCAAGGTTTATTCTTAGTGACTTCTGCTACATGTTTTGCTGCAAGTTTATATACCATGTCGAAAGTGCCTCATTTATTTACGCGTTTATTCTTGCTCTTTGCGTTAAAAGCGAATTACCGTTTTCATGTGGATGGGTTAAAAAATCTTCCACAAAGTGGTGGCGTGTTGTTATTAGGTAACCATATTAGCTGG
>JAGZRY010000259.1 GCA_018381425.1 Haemophilus parainfluenzae | reverse complement strand
CCTCTTCATCAAGATTCTTTAGATGGAAGTACAGGAATTTCACTTCCTGACAATTCACCATTAGAATTTAAATATGACAAGAATATTTCAGATGAAGAATTAGGAAAAGCCGTAAGACAAGCCTTGACGTATTGTACGAGTATTTATCGGTAATATATTTCCTCAAAATATAAAGTGCGGTCAAAAACATAAGCGATTTTGACCGCACTTTATTATTGGCTAGGAAGGATTATTCTGCGTCTTCTTTTGCCCATTCTAATGAGCGTTTAACCGCTTTTTTCCAACCTTTATAACGACGTTCACGTTTTTCTTCATCGTTATCTGGTGTGAAGGTGCGTTCTACGCGAGCTTTGTCGTGAAGTTCGTCTAAATCTTTCCAGAAACCAACCGCAAGACCAGCAAGGTAAGCTGCACCAAGTGCAGTTACTTCTTTCACGACTGGACGTTCTACGTTCACATCTAAAATATCCGCTTGGAATTGCATTAAGAAGTTGTTGTTGGTTGCGCCGCCATCAACACGTAAATATTGTAAGCGTTGACCTGAGTCAGATTGCATTGCTTCTAATACGTCACGGGTTTGGTAAGCGATAGATTCAAGGGTTGCGCGTACAATATGGTTACGGTTAGAACCACGAGAAAGGCCGAAAATTGCACCGCGTGCATACGGATCCCAATATGGTGCACCTAAACCAGTGAAGGCTGGAACAACATATACCCCGTTGCTATCAGGGACTTTTTGTGCGAAGTATTCGGAGTCATGGCTGTCATGAACGATTTTGAGTTCATCACGTAGCCATTGGATTGAAGCACCTGCAATAAATACAGAACCTTCAAGTGCGTATTCAGGTTCGCCTTTAGCGTTACAGGCGATGGTGGTTAATAGGCCATTTTTAGAGGTAATGGCTTTATCACCGGTGTGTAGCAACATAAAACAGCCTGTACCATAGGTATTTTTCGCTTGGCCTGCGCGTGTGCATAGATGGCCGTAAAGTGCCGCTTGTTGGTCACCCGCAATACCTGCAACAGGAATACGTACGCCTCCTTTACCCCCGATGTTGGTTTGGCCATATACTTCGGACGAATTACGTACTTCAGGTAGCATAGAGCGTGGAATATTTAATAATTTCAACATTTTGTCATCCCATTTTTTCGTATGGATGTTAAATAACATGGTACGGGATGCGTTGGTGTAATCCGTTACGTGCACACGGCCTTGGGTTAATTTCCACACAAGCCAGGTATCGACGGTACCAAATAGAAGCTCACCGCGTTCCGCTTTTTCGCGCGCGCCTTCGACATTGTCCAAAATCCATTTTACTTTGGTACCTGAGAAATATGGGTCCACCACTAAACCTGTGGTGTTGCGGATATATTCTTCGTGACCATCCGCTTTAAGTTTGTCTGTAATATCTGCAGTACGACGACATTGCCACACAATCGCGTTATAAACCGGTGTGCCGGTTGCTTTTTCCCACACAATGGTGGTTTCACGTTGGTTAGTAATACCAATTGCCGCAATTTCGTCTGAGGTAATGCCTGCTTTTGCAACCACTTCGTTTAATGTTGAACTTTGTGTTGCCCAAATTTCCATTGGATTATGTTCTACCCAGCCTGCGTGTGGATAAATTTGTGTAAATTCACGTTGGGCGATTTCGACAACATTCGCATTGTGATCTAATAATACTGCACGAGAGCTTGTGGTACCTTGGTCCAAAGCGATGATGTATTTTTTGTCTGTCATGGTTCTATTCCTTAGAGTGCTTGGCACTCGTTAAATGAATGAAGAAATTTTGAGCTTAAACGAACAAATTGCGAGCCTAACTTAATTGAATTCGAACCTAATTGGAATAAGCAATGTTTGGTTTTGTGATAGGTGTCACAGATTTCACCCCGAAAATATGTAAACGATTGCGTTAATGCACAAAATAATGTGATCGCTCTCTCATTTTTAGAAAATAGATCGGTTTCATCTATTGAATTAATTGGTTAAAGCTAGATAATGAAGCCACTCACTTTGAGTATCTCAATATTTGATCAAACAACGAAACGAATTGCAAAGCAAGATTTCTTTAATGAAATCATTAAGTTAATCATTATTTGGAGATTCTCTTATGAATGCCTATTTTGCAGAATTTTTTGGCACAGCACTTCTCATCCTATTAGGTAATGGTGTGGTGGCCAACGTATGTTTAAATAAAACGAAAGGGCAAAGTTCTGGTTGGATTGTGATTACTACTGCGTGGGCATTTGCGGTGTATGTGGCCGTTGTTGTGACAGGTCCTTACAGTGGGGCACACTTAAATCCAGCGGTAACGCTTGGTGTGGCAATGAAAGGTGCATTTGCTTGGGAGTTGGTACCAGGCTACATCGCGGCACAAGTTGTGGGAGGCATGGTTGGTGCGTTGTTGGTTTACATTATGTATAAAGATCACTTTGCAGCGACCGAAGAAGAGGGCTTAAAACGCGCTTGTTTCTGTACTGAACCAGCAATTCGTAACTATCCAATCAACTTAGTGAACGAAATTGTTGGTACCTTCGTACTCGTCTTCGTGATTTTCTACCTTGCAGGTGCAAACATCACTTTACCTGGCACAGCAGAAAGCACGCCAATTGGTTTAGGTTCTATCGGGGCATTACCAGTAGCGATTTTAGTTTGGGCAATTGGTTTAAGTTTAGGTGGAACAACCGGTTATGCGATCAACCCAGCTCGAGATCTTGGTCCGCGCTTAACCTTGGGTCTTTTCCTTGGTGGCACATTAAAAGCCAAAGCAGACTGGGGATACAGTTGGGTTCCAGTTGTAGGTCCATTTATCGGGGCGGCTTTAGCAGTGGTATTCTATAACGCCATTATGTAATTTATTCAAATAGAAAGAGCGGTCAAAATTCATGATGTTTTTTGACCCTCTTTTTATATTTAGGGGAGATTAAATACAATAATCTTCGAATTCCATTGGCATTTTAGCTTGCAATAAGAATTGTTTGGTGCGCTCTTGCTGTGGATGACTGAAGAATTTAGTCGCG
>JAGZRY010000258.1 GCA_018381425.1 Haemophilus parainfluenzae | reverse complement strand
GATTAAACTACCAATGATGAGCATCATTAAAGGCTCTAAAAGTTGGGAAAGTAAATCAATTTGATGATTGAGCTTTTCTTGATAGTTATCAGCAATATGACGCAACATCAACGCAAGCTTTCCACTTTTCTCTCCAATCTGTAGCATTTGTTGTGCTTCCATTGGGAAAAGATGACTACTCACACTTTCTGAAAATGGATAACCTTGCGAAACCCAATGCAAAATTGACCGCACTTCTTGTTGTAGCAGAATATCACCTTTTAAGGTACGTTGTGTTTGCCAGGTTTGTTGTTTGGGGAGGAAGCTATTTAACGCAGGTGTTAATGCCACTCCGGATTGAAGCATTAATTGCAGGTTATGGCTAAAACTGATTAGGCGAGAAAGGCAAATGATATTGCCCCAAATTGGTATGCGACTAATTAGGGCATTCTTTTTTTGATTCAGCCAAAGAGAATGTTTTAATGCCATCTTCAACATAAAAATAGCGAAAGTGCAGACAATCATCAAGGCGATAAAATGATGTTGTAGGAATTGAGACATAGCTAATAATACGGCAGTTAATGTAGGCAATTCAGCTGAGTTTTCACCATACATTTCAGCAAATTGTGGAACAACGAAAAGTAATAAAATCAACGTAAGTGAAAGCGAAATACCTAATACCATGGCTGGATAAAGCATAATTTTTTGCAATTTGCGTTGAAGCGTTAATGATTGCGTTCGACGTTCTGCAATTTTAGTGCATACCTCTGCCAGTTTTCCTGTCATTTCTCCCACTTGAATGAGCTGAATTTCTTGAAAATTTAAATACTTTCCTTGTATTTCCAAGCTTTGTGAAAACGGAAGACCACTTTCAATTAATTCAATTAAGGCGCCAAGCCACTGATGCAAACCCAATTGTGTGCAGTTGCCTTGCAAAATGTGTAATGCATTTTTCAATGGAATAGCAGAGCTGAGCAGAGTAGCCAGTTGATTCAATAAGGCACTGATTTCTGCATTTTTAGGTTTCTGATTAAGTTGCCAATCTTGTTGCAAGCGAATGTGGGTAAAACCTTTTGCGATTAACTGGAATTGAGCAGCTTGTTTAGATTGAGCAACAAGGCTACCTTTTTGCCATTGTTGCCGCTGATCATAGGCTTGGAAATAAAAGAGTTTTTGCTTCGCCATAGTGATACCTATTTTTTACCTAACACGCGTTGAATTTCATCGAGATCAGTGATGTTATCTTTTACTTTTTCTAACGCGCTTTGATAAAGTGAGTCAAAATCGGTTTGGTAACGGTTGTTTTCGCATTGTAAAAATTGATACACCCCAATACGCCCTTGATACCCTTGATGGCAATCACAAGAATCACCAAACTCTTGACTGCACTTTAAGCAACGTTTGCGCACCAATCGCTGTGCGATAACTAATAAGAGACTATTTTCAATTTCGTGAGATTGAATGCCTAATTGCTGTAAGCGCGAAATTGCTGAGATGGCATCATTGGTATGCAAAGTAGAAAGTACTAGATGGCCAGTTTGAGCGGCTCTTAATGCCATTAATGCACTTTCTTCGTCTCGAATTTCACCAAGCATAATAATGTCGGGATCTTGCCGTAAAAATGTACGAAGTAATCGACTAAAATCTAAACCGATTTGTGGATTCACTTGAGTTTGAATAATGCCTTCCAATTCAATTTCAACGGGATCTTCTGCCGTCATAATATGTTTATCTGGCGTATTGAGCCATTGAAGTGCGGTATAAAGTGAGATACTTTTTCCGCTTCCCGTTGGTCCAGTCACCAGGATTAAACCTTGCGGTTGGCTGAGTGCATGTTGAAATTGACTTTGTTGGTTTTGTGTCATGCCAAGTTCAGCAAAACTTAATTGAACAGGTTTATTTTGTTGTAATCGTAATACCGCTTTTTCTCCCCAATGCGTGGGCAAGGTAGAAAGGCGGAAATCTAAAATATCGGAGAATGTGGTTTTGAATTGAAAGCGGCCATCTTGTGGTAGCCGAGTTTCACTGATATCCAGTTTGGCTAAGAGTTTTAAACGAGAAATCACGCGATTGGCGAGTGATTTACTGATAATCGGCTGTGGTTGGAGTACGCCATCAATACGCAAACGAACTAAAAGCCCATTTGACTGAGTTTCTAAATGAATATCGGAGGCATTTTTTTGTAGGGCGGTTTCAAAAATACCATTTAATAATTGAATAACGGGTTCATCATCATTAGATAAATTAGCGGTGCTTTCATCTTCTGAATGATGATAAAACGTCGCTTGCTCTTCTATTTGATTGGCTTTAGGTGCAAGGGATTGTAAAAGTTGTTTGAGTTGAGTCGTTTCAAATAAAATCGGTTCAACTAATTTTCCACTTAAAAAAGCAAAGGTTTCACAAGCCGCAAGATTATTCAGCGAATCCACTGCAAGCCATAAATGGTGTTCGTCTTCTTTAAGAGGGAGCGCAAAGTAACGTAACAGCAATGCTTGTTGCTGTTGGTTTTGTTGCCAATATTGTGGCGAGATATGATAAATCTCGCCATTTTTTGCCATTGCTTGATAGGCCATGTTTCGCTATTTGGTAGGAGAGCAGAAACCCGCAGGGAATAAATCCGCATTGCTTGGGCAAGCGGTTGTCCAGGTAACACCTGATGAGGTTGAGCCTGTCGCCGTCAAAGAATAACTGATTCCATCCAATGCGCCATTTCCGGTTACCGTAATCACTCCCGATTTCGTAGTAATGGATTTAACATAGCCTTTTGCAGTAGTGATGTCTGCTGCAATGCCATTTGAACCACCTGAACAGTTTGTAGGGGCATTGGTGCTATAGACACATAACTCCACATCAGATTTATAAGGTGCCGAAGCTTGCAATAATTCGGAGATGGCTGCTTTTTTGGTATAATTTTGATAAGACGGAATGGCGATCGTCGCGAGAATAGCAATAATCGCAATCACGATCATCAATTCAATTAACGTAAAACCTTTATGTAAAGGTTTAGAAAAAGTCAGTTTCATTAAATTAAATTTCCTTTTGGTTGAATAAAAAA
>JAGZRY010000257.1 GCA_018381425.1 Haemophilus parainfluenzae | reverse complement strand
TTGGCCCACACCTAAAGTTGAAATGGTTTCCACCACATTGACAGCAGGATTTGAACGGAACGTTTCCGCTGCAGATTTCACTGCTTTTTGATCGCGTGGCGTAAAAGCACGTAACGCGTGTTGTACACGGTTACCTAATTGACCTAACACGGTATCCGGTAAATCTAATGGATTTTGGGTCACAAAATAAATCCCTACCCCTTTAGAACGAATCAAACGAACCACTTGTTCCACTTTGTCCACCAACACACTCGGTGCACCATCAAAGAGTAAATGCGCTTCATCAAAGAACATCACAAATTTTGGTTTATCTGGATCGCCCACTTCCGGCAATTGCTCAAATAATTCAGACATCAACCAAAGCAAGAATGCACTATACATTCTTGGGGAATTAATTAATTTTTCAGAATTTAAAACATTGATCACACCACGACCATCACGGGTTTGTAACCAATCTTCAAGATTTAATGCAGGTTCACCAAAAAGATTGGTCGCCCCTTCATTTTCAAGGGTCAGTAAGGCACGTTGAATCGCGCCCACACTCGCAGCTGATACGTTGCCGTATTCTACTTGGAACGATTTGGCGTTTTCTGCTACAAATTTAAGCATTGCACGTAAATCTTTTAAGTCGATGAGTAACAAGCCTTTGTCATCTGCAACACGGAATACGAGGTTTAATAAGCCTTCTTGGGTCGCGTTTAAATTTAATAAACGGGAAAGTAATAATGGCCCCATTTCAGAAATCGTGGTACGAAGCGGAATACCGGTTTCACCGAATACATCCCAAAATGACACAGGATAGCAATTTAAATAACTCTCACCACCTAAATCAAATTGCTCAATGCGTTCTGCCACTTTGCCACTGAATGTCCCCGCTTTGACTAAACCAGACAAATCGCCTTTAACATCGACTAAAAAGACCGACACGCCATCATCACTGAACGCTTCCGCCATTTTACGTAATGTCACGGTTTTCCCCGTCCCTGTCGCCCCAGCGATCAGACCATGACGGTTTGCCATTTTTGCGGTAATACCAAGGGTTTGGCCTTGTTCGGTACGCGCGAGAGAATATTGCATAAAGATTCCTTTGTTTTGTTGGTTTTATTTAAACGAATAATAAGGAAAAAACGAAGTGCGGTCAAAATTTAAGTGATTTTACGGTATAATTTATCAAAACTAACTCAAAGCAGGAAAAATAGATGTCAAACGCAAAAATTCTTATTATTAAAACAGGATTGATAGAAACCTTAACATTCCCTGATGGTAGCTCATATGAAAGCGCCATCTGTAAAAAACCGGTACCCATGGTAAAAGTGCACACTCTGGGGGCAGAAGGTAACGATGTGGGTTTAAAAGCCCATCACGGTGGTGTTGATAAAGCCTTGTTTTTTATGTCTGATGTATCTTTCCCCGCTTTAAACGCTCTACTTGGTGAAACGTTTGATTTTCACGGTAGCGCGATTTATGGTGAAAACTTTGTGGTATCAGGCTTACATGAAGATAATGTCTGCATAGGCGATCGTTACAAAATTGGCAGCACGCTTTTAGAAGTGTCTCAACCACGTAAACCTTGCGAACGTTTATCTCATAATACCAAGAATGAGAATACAAGAGAGGTAATTCGTCAGTCTGGCTGGACAGGTTGGTATGTTCGCGTGATCGAAGAAGGTGAAATTCATCAAGGCGATGAACTCATCTTGCAACACCGTCCTTATCCAGAATGGACTATTCGTCGTTTAAACACGCTACTTTCTGCTCCTTCAAGTGTGGCAGAATTAGAAGAAGCCTTAGCCATCGAGGAATTAGCGCCAGCGTTTAAACGTTCTGTTAACTCACAATTACGTAATTTACAGCAGGCGGCCTAAAATGTCGGCTAAAACGACCGCACTTTGTCCGTGCCAATCTTCGCTTTCTTATGAAGATTGTTGCGGACGCTTTCATTCAGGCAACATGTTTCCAGAAACCGCGGAACAACTTATGCGCTCCCGCTATTCAGCGTTTGTGCTTAAAAAGATTCCTTATATCGTGCAAACCACTGTGCCAAGCCAACAAACGTTATTAGATGAAAAAGCCCTGCAAGATTGGGCTGATGAAACGCAATGGCTCAGTTTAGATATTGTCAAAGCAGAAACCTTAACCAAAACACAAAGTGCGGTTGAATTTAAAGCACATTTTCAAGGCAACGAACAGCCGCAAGTGCATCACGAATATTCTCTTTTTGTAAAAATTGATGGTCGTTGGTATTTTGTTGATCCCACTGTACCGCTCCCAAGCAATAAACAGCCTTGTGTTTGTGGCTCAGGGAAGAAATTTAAACATTGTTGCGGAGGCTTGCTCTAATGACCTTAACGTCTTTTTTCGCATTATTCTGGCAGCGTTCTCAAGAAAATAAATTAACGCAAGCTGCCGGTTCACTCACCTACAGCACCATGCTCGCTATCGTGCCATTAATTATGGTGGTGTTTTCAATTTTCTCTGCTTTTCCCGTTTTTAACGAAGTAACCGGTGCATTGAAAGAATTCATCTTCACCAATTTCGCGCCTTCCGCGAGTGATGTTGTGGGACAATATATTGATGAATTCGTCCGTAACTCCAAGCAAATGAGTGCCGTGGGGATTGTGAGTTTGATTTTAGTGGCATTGATGCTCATTAACTCCATCGACCGTACACTCAATGGTATTTGGCAAGACACTAGTAATCGCCCGATTTTTACGTCATTTGCTATTTATTGGCTCATTTTAACGCTCGGCCCGCTTTTAATCGGTACTAGCATTGCGGCAAGTTCCTATGTTAAAGCCATGTTCGAGCAATCTGAAACGCTCTCTTTTGGCTTAAAACTCCTCAGCTTTGTGCCATTTCTTTCTACTTGGTTTATTTTCACGCTCATTTATATGGTCGTGCCAAATAAGAAAGTGAGCATCAAACACTCCGCAGCAGGCGCATTAATTGCGGCAATTTTCTTTACTTTAGGGAAACAAGCCTTTACTTGGTACATCACCACCTTCCCATCTTATCAATTAATTTATGGCGCCATGGCA
>JAGZRY010000256.1 GCA_018381425.1 Haemophilus parainfluenzae | reverse complement strand
TTCCCTTTTCTCGACATACTTTGAATGATGCCATGTTCAGCCAAGATTCGACGATAAGCTACCATTTGATATTGCCAGCCTTGGTCTGAATGTAAAATGCTACCACTTGTTTTATTTAATCGCTTAACCGCTCGCTTTAACATCTTCTCCACCTGTGCCCAGTTTGGGGAATAACTGAGGGTATATGAGACTATCTCATTGTTAAATAAATCTAATATTGGGGATAAGTAGACTTTACTACCATCTTTTGCTTTAAACTCAGTCACATCCGTTACCCACTTTTGGTTCGGCTTGGTAGCCGTAAAATGGCGTTCTAGATGATTGGGTGCGATATGGCCAATCGTCCCTCGATACGTCGTCAAATTTTTGCTTTTTCTTACCCGCACTTGAAGTTCAAGCTCTCGCATTAAACGTTGGATTTTCTTATGATTCACGCTCAGTAAACAGGCGTGAACCCGTCGATAACCATAATCGGGATGCTTTGCTTTAATCTCGATAATCGCAGCTTTAAGTCCTTTATCCTTATCCGGCTTAACCTGGCGTCGAACAAAAAACGTACTGCGCGCTAAGCCTGCAATACCTAATAGCGCTACCTAATAGCGCTTTCAGGGGATAATGGGCTCTTAACTTTTGGATAACTTCCGCTGCCTGGCTTCTTCCTGAAGTCTGAGCTTTCTCAACTCCTTTAGGTAAGCGACCTCCGCTTCAAGCTGTAAAATTCTCAGGCGCAAGCGGTCTTCTTCTGTTTTAGGTGGAGGAGGCATTCTGGCGTATTTAGGTTTCATTGGCGGTCGTCCTGATGGTTTATAAGGAATAAGCCCTTTTATGCCACTTTTTTCAAAGCGTTTCAACCAGGTTCCGACTAATGTGTCAGAGGGAATATTGTAAAAACGAGCTGCTTCTCGAATGCTCATTTTTCCTTTTAGAATAGGTTGAAGGACCTGTAATTTAAATGCTATTATGTCGTATTTACCCATAAAAAATCTGCACCTCAATTGTTGGTTTGTTGAGTCCAACTTTTGGGGTGCAGATCAAATTTAACCGCACTTTTTTATTTCACATTATAATCGCTCATAGAGCACGTTTTCTAACAATCTTCTTTCCTCTTCGGTTAATGCGGTGCCTTTCTCATTTGTTAGAATAAAAAAGTCTTCGGCTTTTTCTCCCACTGTCGTGATTTTTGCATTACAAATATTGAGTTTTAACTCTGTAAAAATTTGACTGATTTGAGCCAATAAACCTGGTTTATCTAAAGCCACCACTTCTAATTCGGTATGCTCTTTTTTAGTTTCTTTCAAAAAACATACATCTGTTTTTACGGTGAAATGTTGCAACTGTCGATTATTTGCAAAAGACATTGACGGCAATTTTTCGCCTAATAAAACAGAAGTTAATACCGTCTCTAATTCTCGGCGACGTTCTGAACGAACCAATTCACCATTTAATTCTGTGATGATAAAGCTGTCGAATACATAGCCATCATCGGATGTTAAAATTTGCGCATCATGAATACTGAATTTTTTCGCACCAATAGTTGAGACCACTTTATTAAACAAATTAGCTTGATCGGGGCAATAAACGAAAATTTCAGTCCCACCGCTAGAAAAACGGTTACTGATTTTAACGAGTACTTCACCATCAAATTCGGTTAATAACTCGGTATGCCACGCAATTTGTTTTGGGCTATTTCGTAAAAAATAATCATCTGGACAACCTTGCCAGAGTGCTAAAATTTTTTCTTCTGATAATTCTGGTTGACCTTCAGATAAAATTGCCAGTGCCAATTGGCGATTTTCAAGGATCTTTTCTTTATTATCTAATAATAAATTCATCCCTTGTCGGAATTGTTGTGACGTATAATCATAGAGTGAGGCAAATAAAGAACGTTTCCAGCTATTCCACAAGGTACCGTTTGTTGCACAAATATCGGCAACAGTCAAACAAGTGAGATAATCTAAACGCACATGATTTTGTACACTTTCCGCAAAGCTCATGACGACTTCAGGATCATGAATATCTCGACGCTGTGCGGTAATTGACATAAGCAAATGCTCTTTCACTAGCCAACCCATAGTTTCAATTTCTCGACGATCAAAACCATGCAAACGGGCAAATTCAACAATATCTTCAGCACCTAGCTCTGCATGCTCCCCTCCTCGACCTTTCGCAATATCATGGAAAAGTGCGGCAACATAAAGCAAAGTGCGGTCAGGAATTTGAGTAAATATTTGATGGCAAATCGGATGGGATTCTGCCTCATCTTCGGCTAAGAAACTTTCCAATTTCAACATCACTCGCAAGGTATGCTCATCCACCGTGTAAATATGGAAGAGATCAAATTGCATCAAGCCTTCAATCCCCTGCCATTTTGGCAAATAAGCCGTTAACACACCATATTGGTGCATTGAGAGGAATGCTCGCTGAATCGCTTTTGGTTGATTAAATAACCGAATAAACTTCTCCCTTGCTTCAGGAATATCACATAATTTCTGTGCCAAACTTTCCAACGCAATCTGTAATTGACGTAATGTTGAAGAATGAATTTCGGCTTGTTCATGCTGCGTAAGATAGAAAAAAAGATCCAAAATACGATCTGGATAACGTAAAAACAGATCGTTTTTACGTAAACACAAACTTTGATTCACTAATTCAAAATTCTCATCCAAAGGATAAATAGAGAGCTCGCCATCTGTTGATAAAAAATGCTCTTTATAATGCTTAATCAGGATATCGGTCAGACGAGAAATCGTGCGTAAAGCTTGGAAAAAACGTTTCATCATTTTTTCGACACCACGGTTTCCCTCGCCTTCAAAACCAAGCATCTTGCTCACTTTAATTTGACGCTCAAACAGTAGTCGGTTGTCATAACGTTTTAAAATCAAGTGTAAAGCGAACCGCACTTTGAATAAAAATTCTTGGCTTTCTAATAATTGTTGGTGTTCTGATGGGTAAATAAAGCCGCTTTCCAAAATGCCATCAAGGGTCATTTCCCCAGTGTGTCGTAATGCGATCCAATATAAAAGATGAAGATCCCGCAAGCCACCGGGGCTGTATTTTAAATCGGG
>JAGZRY010000255.1 GCA_018381425.1 Haemophilus parainfluenzae | reverse complement strand
CGTCTTAATGTGGGATCGAGGGTGGCGAAAAGCTGATCCGCCGCATAGACATTGGCTTGCGTGATGAAATTGAATAGTGTCGATTTCCCCGCATTGGTATAACCCACTAAGGAAATGGTCGGAATATCTGCTTTTTGTCGGGTTTGGCGATTTTGATTACGTTGTTTTTCGACTTTCGCCAAACGATTTTGCAACTGTGCAATACGAAGCTTGATTAAACGGCGATCTGTTTCTAACTGCGTTTCCCCAGGTCCACGTAATCCTACTGCGCCTTTTTGCTGATCTAAACCTGTTTTTCTGCGGACTAGTCGAGTCGATAAATGCTTGAGCTGAGCTAATTCAACTTGCAATTTCCCTTCGTGCGATCGGGCTCGTTGGGCAAAGATATCTAAAATCACCCCCGTGCGATCTACTACGCGGCATTGGCAGATGCTTTCTAAATTACGGGTTTGTGCAGGGGTTAATTGATGATTCACCAAAACAACATCGGCATCTAAGTCTTTCGCTGCATCAGCAATTTCTTGTGCTTTTCCTTCACCGATAAAATATTTCGCTTGTGGCGTAGCTCGGCTTGTGGTGATGATTTGTAAAATCTCAACATTGGCAGATTCCGCTAAAAGTTGGAATTCTTGTAGGTCTTCAATGTTTTTATTTTGAGAAAAGAAAACATGCACGACGACCGCTTTATCTTTTGTCGATTGGCTATTGTCGCTTGTTTTAGATGACGAAAGTGCGGTTGAAATTTCAGGTGAATTTTCAACCGCACTTAAATTGATGAAATCGTTCATTGAACAGAATTATTCTGCTTGTGTTTCTACTTCCGCTACAGCATCAGAAGTTTGTGCTGCATGATGACCGCCATTATTATTGTGGTGAGAAACAGAACGTGCTGGAACCACAGTCGAAATTGCGTGTTTGTACACCATTTGATTAACCGTGTTTTTTAATAAAATCACGAATTGGTCGAATGATTCGATTTGACCCTGTAATTTAATCCCATTAACGAGATAAATCGAAACAGGAATACGTTCACGGCGTAACGCATTCAAATAAGGATCTTGTAATGATTGTCCTTTTGCCATTTTGCTATCCTTTGTTGTTATATGTTAATTAATGATAGAAACGAGTTGTCTCCGTCATCAAATATAACAATAAACATTTTTCTTGTCTATGGGTTTATCTCTTTGCTTTCACGCAGTTTTTTCAGAATTGCTTTCATTTTTTCGTCTAGTTGCGCATTGAGGCGTAATGTTTCACCCGTTTTAGGGTGCACAAAGCGAATAGAAAACGCATGTAAAAACAAGCGATTAAGCCCGATATCTTGCATATATTTATCGAATTCTTTATCACCGTATTTATCATCTAGTGCAATCGGATGACCTGCATATTGAGTATGAACTCGGATCTGATGAGTTCGTCCGGTTACAGGCGACGCTTTTACTAAGGTCGCATTTTGATAGCGTTCTTCGATGGCAAATCGCGTTTCTGAAGGTTTGCCTTGTTCACTGACTTTAACGATGCGTTCGCCACTGGCCAATTCATTTTTTAATAAAGGGGCTTGCACGACTTTTACATGAGATTGCCATTGTCCACGCACGAGCGCGAGATAATCTTTTTGTACCGTTTTAACACGAAGTTGTTCGTGTAAGTTGCGTAGGGCAGAACGTTTTTTGGCGACTAATAAAATGCCGGATGTATCTCTATCCAAGCGGTGAACCAATTCTAAAAAACGGGCTTCAGGACGTAATGCACGTAAGGCTTCAATCACACCAAAATTCAAGCCACTCCCACCATGAACCGCAATGCCAGAAGGTTTGTTCAATACTAATAAACAATCATCTTCAAAAAGAATATGGCTTTCAAGGGAAGCGACTTTATTCAAGTTTTTAGAAATTGGGGCAGTATTTTTTTCAGAAACACGAACAGGTGGCACACGCACCACATCACCATTTTGCAATTTATATTCAGGTTTGATTCGCCCTTTGTTCACACGCACTTCGCCTTTACGTAGAATGCGATAAATCAAACTTTTTGGCACACCTTTTAATTTTGCCAATAAATAATTATCAATGCGTTGTCCTGCTTCATCCTCAGAAATCGTGATCATTTTGACGGATTGATTGATGATTTTTTCTTGTTTTTCAGCCATTGAATCTGTCCTTTAAAAATTGGGCAGAATCATATCACAATATCCTTAGCGATAATAGCAAGAATGCCTTGCTAATTTAGCCCCGAATGTGGATAATAGGGCGTCTTTCTACGCCTCAAATTTGGCATTTAGAAAGTAATTTTGTATGTTGGTCAAAACTCAATGCGGCAAATGGCATAAGACATTGATAATCAACATGTTTTTCTTGAAGGTTGACGCTTCCTTGCAATGCGTAATTAACACATCGCATTGTTTTACGAAAATTGTCTTAGATAACAATTGAGTATGCTATCAATGCACCCAGCAACACACAGTCGTGAGATTGACTGTTCGCGAGAAACACGAGGTCGATGGCTAAGGTCAGTAAATCTGTAAAGTGCGGTTAATTTTCAAGGTATTTTAGATAATTCAAAACGAGAAATTGACAATGAAAAGAATGTTAATCAATGCGACTCAAAAAGAAGAGTTGCGCGTTGCGTTGGTCGATGGCCAGCGTTTATTCGACTTGGATATTGAAAGTCCGGGTCATGAACAGAAAAAAGCCAATATTTACAAAGGGAAAATCACTCGCGTAGAGCCGAGTTTAGAAGCAGCCTTTGTGGATTATGGTGCAGAGCGCCATGGCTTCCTTCCTTTAAAAGAAATTGCCCGCGAGTATTTCCCTGCTGATTATGTGTTCCAAGGTCGTCCAAATATCCGTGATATTTTGACCGAAGGCCAAGAAGTGATCGTTCAGGTGAACAAGGAAGAACGCGGCAATAAAGGCGCGGCCTTAACCACTTTTGTTTCCCTTGCCGGTAGTTATTTGGTGATTATGCCAAACAATCCGCGTGCAGGTGGCATTTCTCGCCGTATTGAAGGCGATGAACGTATCGAATTAAAAGAAGCATTGAGTTCCTTAGATGTACCGGAAGGCGTTGGTCTTATCGTGCGTACAGC
>JAGZRY010000254.1 GCA_018381425.1 Haemophilus parainfluenzae | reverse complement strand
TTATTACCATGGCCGAAAGTTGACTTCAGCAAATTTGGTGAAGTAGAAGAAGTTGAATTAAGCCGTATCAACAAAATCTCTGGTGCGAACTTACATCGTAACTGGGTAATGATTCCACATGTTACTCACTTCGATCGCACAGATATCACTGATTTAGAAGCATTCCGTAAAGAACAGAACAAGATTGTTGAAAAACAAAAATTGGATGTGAAAATTACACCAGTTGTGTTCATTATGAAAGCGGTAGCGAAAGCATTAGAAGCGTTCCCACGTTTCAATAGCTCTATCTCTGAGGACGGACAAAAATTAACACTTAAAAAATACATCAACATTGGCGTAGCGGTAGATACACCAAACGGTCTTGTTGTACCTGTATTTAAAAACGTGAACAAAAAAGGTATTATCGAACTTTCTCGTGAATTAATGGAAGTCTCCAAAAAAGCACGTGACGGTAAACTTTCAGGTTCTGATATGCAAGGTGGTTGTTTCACCATTTCAAGCTTAGGCGGTATTGGTACAACTCACTTTACACCAATTGTAAATGCACCTGAAGTGGCAATCTTAGGTGTGTCTAAATCAGAAATGCAACCGGTTTGGAATGGTAAAGAATTTGAGCCACGCTTAATGCTTCCATTATCATTATCTTTCGACCACCGAGTGATCGATGGTGCTGATGGTGCTCGTTTCTTAAGCTATATCAATGGCGTATTAGCTGACTTACGTCGCTTAGTGATGTAATTAACGCGGTAAGATGTGAGTGATTAGGCTCACATCTTACAGAAAGGATCGCAAAGTGCGGTCAAAAATTTGAACGTTTTTACGAGGTAAAAATGAGTAAAGAAATTAAAACCCAAGTTGTGGTACTTGGTGCTGGTCCTGCAGGTTATTCAGCGGCATTCCGTTGTGCGGACTCAGGTTTAGAAACAGTACTTGTTGAACGTTATTCAACATTAGGTGGAGTATGTTTAAACGTAGGTTGTATCCCTTCTAAAGCATTACTTCACGTAGCGAAAGTAATTGAAGAAGCGAAACATGCAAGCAAAAATGGTGTGTATTTCGCAGAGCCTCGCATTGATTTAGATGAAGTGCGCGCAGGTAAAGAAGCAGTTGTGGCGAAATTAACTGGTGGTCTTGCAGGCATGGCTAAACAACGTAAAGTAACCGTTGTTGAAGGTTTAGCGGCGTTTACCGATCCACATACATTAGTAGCGCGTGATCGTGATGGTAAACCAACCACAATTAAATTTGATAATGCGATTATCGCAGCGGGTTCTCGCCCAATTCAATTACCATTCATTCCACATGAAGATCCACGCGTTTGGGATTCAACGGATGCACTTAAATTAAAAGAAGTACCTAAAAAACTTTTAATCATGGGCGGTGGTATCATCGGTTTAGAGATGGGTACCGTATATGATGCATTAGGTTCTGAAGTTGAAGTGGTTGAAATGTTTGACCAAGTAATTCCAGCGGCAGATAAAGATGTGGTGGGTATTTATACCAAACAAGTTGAGAAAAAATTTAAGTTAATGCTTGAAACTAAAGTGACTGCAGTTGAAGCAAAAGATGATGGTATCTATGTTTCAATGGAAGGTAAGGCATGCAACGACACTAAACGTTATGATGCAGTATTAGTTGCAATCGGTCGTACACCAAACGGTAAATTGATTGATGCAGGTAAAGCAGGTGTTGAAGTGGATGAGCGTGGTTTCATTCATGTTGATAAACAAATGCGTACCAATGTCCCTCATATCTTTGCAATCGGTGATATCGTTGGCCAACCAATGTTAGCACATAAAGGTGTTCACGAAGGTCACGTTGCAGCAGAAGTGATTGCAGGACAAAAACATTACTTCGATCCAAAAGTCATTCCTTCTATTGCTTATACTGAACCAGAAGTGGCTTGGGTAGGTAAAACTGAGAAAGAATGTAAACAAGAAGGTTTAAACTACGAAGTGGCTAAATTCCCTTGGGCAGCTTCTGGTCGTGCGATTGCATCTGAATGTGCAGAAGGTATGACAAAATTAATCTTTGATAAAGATACTCACCGTATACTTGGTGGGGCTATCGTAGGGGCTAACGGTGGTGAATTGTTAGGTGAAATCGGTCTTGCGATTGAAATGGGTTGTGATGCGGAAGATATTGCATTAACCATCCATGCTCACCCAACACTTCATGAATCTGTAGGTCTTGCAGCTGAAGTATTTGAAGGTTCAATTACCGATCTTCCAAATGCAAAAGCGAAGAAAAAATAATCAATTTTAATCTTTTTAAGGGCTGCTCATTGAGCAGTCCTTATTTTTTTGAGATCTCACTCACAAAATTGCATAAAAATTCAATAAAGACTGGCGAGCATAATGACTTTTTGGTAGAATCCGACCAGTTTTGTTTTTATATTTTTTTATTATTTGAAAGCGATGTTAAAGAAGATTTTGATTATTGTAGGTTTGGCTGTTTTGACAACAGCATGCTCTAATAGCCCTAGGCAGGCTCAAAACGGTGTTATTGCTGAAAGTGATGATGCCGAGTTAGCAGGGTTGATTGCTGGTTTAGATGGAAAAAAAAGTGAAATTCATTCTAAATTAAGAACAAACCGTCCTAAATTCGGTTTAATTGGTGATAAAGCACTTTCTCAAGTTTATAACGAATGGGTAGGAACACGTTATAGAATGGGAGGAACTACAAAACGTGGTATTGATTGCTCTGCATTTATGCAAACAGCTTTCCTTGATGCTTACGGTATGGAATTGCCACGTTCAACTTCAGAACAGCGTTATTTAGGTCGTCAAATTCAAAAGCATGAATTGCGTAAAGGTGATTTAGTGTTTTTCCGCGGAAATAATCACGTAGGTGTTTATATCGGAAATAATCAATTTATGCATGCGAGTACAAGCCAAGGCGTAACAATTAGTTCATTGGATGAAGATTACTGGTTAAGAACTTATACACAATCTCGTCGTGTGATGTAATGACAATTTTGTTTCAACAAAAAAGTGCGGTAAATTTGATCTGCACCCCAAAAGTTGGACTCAACAAACCAACAATTGAGGTGCAGATTTTTTTATGGGTAAACACTACACAATCGAATTTAAATTACAG
>JAGZRY010000253.1 GCA_018381425.1 Haemophilus parainfluenzae | reverse complement strand
ACTAGCCCAAGAGGTAGCTCTCTATAAAAAGTAAAAAACCCACGGTCTAGCCACCGTGGGTTTTTGTTGTTTTATCTGAAGTTATCCAACTTCTAGCTTGATTTAATTATATCACACTACATCATACATGTACAAAAAAAGCACAGACTTTATATCTGTGCCTTTTTGTGTGCATACATGTTAGATGTATCTTCACTTCTTTTGCCTAACTATAGTATATCACCAGTTACTAAATACGCATTAATCGTTTTCGTTCGTCAATGTCTGACGATTTAGCTACAAGCTTTTCAGATAGCTTTTCTTTCTCTACTTTCAGCCCACTCACTTCTAAAGAAAGTTTTGCTTTTACATTCCGCAACTCACACAACTTATTCTCTGACTTTCTAATCTCTTCTAATAAATCAGCACTTTTACATTTCAATGTGTCTGGGTCGAAGGCATTAATAATGCGTTCCTGTTGTTTCCGTCTTTCGTCTAAGTGTTGAGTTATCTGTTCCAACCTCTCAACTTCCGTACGCAGTTCAATCACTTTCTTGTCCGTTCGCTCTGCGGATCGGCGGACAAGAAATAACCCAAACCACCACAAGAAACAGATAACACCTGGCACGATAACAGGAGCATAATGTTCAGCTTTAACGCTACTGATATATAACGCTATTGGCTCTCTCTCTACATCACTTGCACCATAGCCATACTCATAACCAATTCGCCCCTTGTTGATGTTAAGGGAAGCCATAAGTTGATTAATGCTATCTTGATTACTAGCACTTTCATAATACCGCTCTGAAAATCCATTACTTTGACCTTGCTCAATCGCTATTTTATAGCGATACGCAAGACTATCAGCAAACAACACTTTCTCATACGCTTGACTTAAACCAAAGCACATTATGAAAGCTACTAAAATAAAGCTCAAAATAGACCATTTAAAGCCCCATCGTGCTACATAGATAGATAGGATAACCCCAAACACCAAAATAAGCGTAAAAAGGCAATTAATGCCATTTAAAAAACCAAAGTCCATATTATCGACTGAACCCCCTCGAAATTGTTTGTCCTAAACTCTTATTTCTCTCTAACAAACTAGATACATCATCACGATTAAATGCACCTAATGACTTAGCTCGTGCCTTATTTCCACCTTGCTCATAAGTAATATTGCCTGTGCTTGTCATTCGACTAATCGTGATACCTTTCTGTTGTAACGCTCGCTCAAAATCATCTTTGCTTTTGATGTTCTTGTCTTTCCATATATCTTGCAAGTCCTGTCGGAGCGTATCTTTCCACGATTTAGCAAGATAATTCTCATCGGTTTTCTTGCTCATTGGTTGCATGCCAGCGTGTCTTTCACGCTCATTCTTGATAGCCTTGCTTTGGTCTAACGTGCGTAACCCATATTTCTTACAAATTTCATCGTTAAGGCGGTATAAATCTTTGGTTAGAATGTCAGCACCTTTTGACACTTCAAGGCTCTTAGCGTTTGAAATTCGCAATTTTTTGCCTGTTTCTGAATTAACGGAGTTAATAATCAAGTGATTGTGTAAATTATCGGTATCGTTGTGAGTTTCAACTACAACTTGATACCCTTTTTTCGCAAACACTTCTGCCAGTTCCTTGCCCATTTCGTGAACATCTTCCGCATTGTAAGATTGTTCTCCATGCTCATTATCAAAAGATTGGACTATCCAATAATATTGCCTACCCTCTGTCTTATCAAAAAGCTCCTTTGTGAGTTGCATATCTTCCGCCCATTCCTCAGGGCGATCAATGTTGAATGTGGAGCATTCAACATTTCGCCCGTCACGTTCTAGGTAATCTTTAGCACCACCAAGAGAAGCCTTTCCGTTACTATTTCTAACTTTCAAAACTGCCATTATCTTAACTCCTTCAAAATCTCCGATAAGATAACTTTTGTTTCTGAAATTTCACGGAGCAAATTCATTCGGCTATTTTCTAAATTCTCTTTCACCTTTAATAGCTCTTCAAGTGAAATTAAATTATCTGGATATTGAGCAATGTAATTCAAAAAATCTCTGTTCAATTTCACTTGATAATTTCCTAATTTTGCCAAGTTAGAATTTAAAATTTTGAATTGTGAAATCGGTAAATCTTTGATGATTTTAGGCGGTCTATTCTCAATTAAATTTCTTATAAATTCACTCATATTTTGATTTGTAATTTCAGAAAAATACTTCAGCTGGTCGAACTCTTTTTCTGTCATTCTGACCTTAACTAATTTCGTTTTATTTTCGCTCATAGTTGTGTATCCTCTCCAGGGGTTCAAAGGGGACATAGTCCCTTTTGCAAGACGTGTCTTGGTCACTTTGTGGCCACAGACGCGTGTCTTGCAACTATCTAATAATGTGGTGCTAGAACTCGCTCTCTCGATTATAGCATATCCACTTATTAAGGTCATTATTAGATAGTTCTGTCTCTCCTGTTTGTTCATTGATCAACAGGAGAGACTTTGATTATTTACCAATCAATATTGGTGAATAATCAACTCTCTTTTATCTTCTAATTTTGATTACATTAGAACGATAAAAATTCTGTTCATTCTCATTTAAAGAATGAGAAGAAAATAGAAAAAAGGACACTATAATTAGTGTCCTTTTTAGCTACCGCCCTTCGGTTGCTCACTCGAGATTTTAGTACACCAATTTGTTTCAAATTGCTTAGCCAAAATCTCAAGTCCAAAATTAATTATTCCACCATTTATCGATTGTCGGTCTTGTAATACCAGTCTCTCTATGACAATCAATTTTCTTTCCAGTTGGATTGGCTAATCGCCAAGATTTTACTTGCTCAGATTTTGTTCCACTTCCTTTAGGTCTCCCCTCTGTGTTTCTCCAATTTGGATTATAGATTTCTTGTAATGCTCTAGCACCTTTTAAATGTTCAACTCTAGTACGATAATTCCGTTTATTGGCTGGCATAGGTATTGCCGATACTAACGCCAGTTTATCTCTGCCCCAAGTCTTAAAATTATCACGATAGCCATGTAACGCACATAATGCATCTTCTTCCGTAAATCTAGATTTTGGATCAGCGTCGTCAGACAGCTTGTCCAAAATCGGAACTAACGCTAATGCATCTCGTTTCAGTTCTTCTTCTG
>JAGZRY010000252.1 GCA_018381425.1 Haemophilus parainfluenzae | reverse complement strand
AAAACGCATTAAACTTGCTTTCAAAGGATTGAGCCCAGTGCAATACCGAGCTCAATATTTAAGTTAACTAACCTGTCCAACTTTTGGGGGGCAGATCAATTTGACCGCTCTTTTGTTTTCTATGTTTGCTATTTTTCATACCAAATTCGGTTCACATAGAGCACGACTTTACCGGAAGGTGTCTCCACATGAATTTCATCATCAACGCCTTTCCCGATCAAGGCACGTGCGACGGGAGAATCAATGGAGATCCAGTTTTTAGCGGGATCGAATTCATCGCAGCCGACAAGGCGATATTGCTTCACTTCACCTTCTTCATCTTCTAGCTCAACCCACGCACCAAAAAACACTTTACCTTCTTGTTTCGGGTGGTAATCCACTATTTGTAACACTTCTAAGCGTTTGGAAAGGAAACGCACACGGCGATCAATTTCACGTAAACGACGTTTACCGTAAATATATTCTGCGTTTTCACTGCGGTCACCAAGCGCAGCGGCATCTGAAACCGCTTGGGTAACTTTAGGGCGTTCTTCTTTCCACAAAAATTTAAGTTCTTGGTCAAGCGTAAGCCAGCCTTGACGGGTAATGTAATTTGATTTTGCCATGATAAAAATAAAAGAAATTTTTTTGAATTATATTTGAGCCTGTTGTCTAAAACCAGTATTCTATTCCCGTTTTTATCGAATCCTTTAATAACAAAGAAGTATGACAATGTTAAATCAACAAATTAGCCAAATTATTGCGGCAGAATTAACCGTTCAACCCCAACAAATCCTCGCCGCCATTCAATTATTAGATGATGGCAACACCATTCCATTTATCGCCCGTTATCGTAAAGAAGCCACAGGTGGCTTAGATGACACCCAACTTCGTCATTTTGAAACCCGTTTAATTTATTTACGTGAATTAGAAGATCGTCGTCAAACCATTTTGAAATCTATTGAAGAGCAAGGGAAATTGACCGATGAATTGCGTGACAAAATCCATGCAACACAAAGCAAAACCGAATTAGAAGATTTGTATTTGCCATACAAACCTAAACGTCGTACGAAAGGGCAAATTGCGATTGAAGCCGGTCTTGAGCCATTGGCTGATTTACTTTGGAACGAGCCGAAAAATGATCCAGAAACGTCAGCCGCTGAATTTGTAAATGCGGATAAAGGCGTAACAGACGCCAAGGTCGCACTTGATGGCGCACGCTATATTTTAATGGAGCGTTTTGCTGAAGATGCGGGCTTATTAGCGAAAGTCCGTGATTATTTAGCGAAAAATGCCGTTATCGTATCCAAAGCGATTGAAGGCAAAGAAACGGAAGGCGCAAAATTCCAAGATTATTTCGATCACCAAGAATTATTGAAAAATGTGCCTTCTCACCGTGCATTAGCAATGTTCCGTGGACGTAATGAGGGCATTTTACAATTAAGCTTAAATGCGGATCCTGATGCAGAAGAGGGAAGTCGTCAAAGTTATTGTGAAGAAATTATTCGTGATTATTTAGGTGTCCGTTTCACGGGGCAGCCTGCAGATAAATGGCGTGAGCAAGTGATTGCGTGGACATGGAAAATCAAAGTTTCGTTGCATTTAGAAACGGAATTAATGGCAAGTTTACGTGAAAAAGCGGAAGAGGAAGCTATTGATGTTTTCGCTCGAAATCTGACCGCACTTTTAATGGCTGCACCGGCTGGCGCAAAATGCACCATGGGCTTGGACCCAGGCTTACGTACGGGAGTTAAAGTCGCCGTAGTAGATAACACAGGTAAATTATTAGATACCACCACCATTTATCCACACACAGGGCGTGAAGCTGAAGCGCAAGTAGCGATTTTCAGCTTAATCCGCAAGCATAACGTGGAATTAATTGCCATTGGTAACGGTACGGCTTCTCGTGAAACTGAACGTTTTGCGAAAGAAGTGATTAAAGAAATCAAAGAAAATAAACCACAAACCGTTGTGGTGAGCGAAGCGGGCGCATCGGTTTATTCTGCTTCTGAATTTGCGGCAAATGAATTCCCGAATTTAGATGTATCTTTGCGTGGTGCGGTATCTATCGCCCGTCGTTTACAAGATCCATTGGCTGAATTAGTAAAAATCGAACCCAAAGCCATTGGTGTAGGGCAATATCAGCACGATGTAAATCAAACCCAACTTGCGCGTAAACTCGATGCGGTGGTGGAAGACTGTGTAAACGCGGTGGGTGTGGATTTGAATACAGCATCCGCACCATTACTTGCTCGCGTGGCAGGGATGACGAAAACTTTAGCGCAAAACATTGTGGAATATCGTGATGAAAATGGTCGTTTTGAAAGCCGTGCAGAATTGAAAAAAGTGCCACGTTTAGGGCCAAAAGCCTTTGAGCAATGTGCAGGCTTTATGCGTATTGCTGGCGGGAAAAATCCACTTGATACTTCAGGTGTCCACCCAGAAGCTTATCCTGTGGTCGAAAAAATCTTGCAAGCCACCGCGCAATCTATCCAAGATTTAATGGGCAATGCGGGTGTGGTACGTCAGCTTGATGCAAAACAATTCATTGATGAGCAATTTGGTTTACCAACGGTTCAAGATATTTTCAAAGAACTAGAAAAACCGGGGCGCGATCCGCGTGGTGAGTTTAAAACTGCTGTATTCGCAGAAGGCGTGGAAGAAATCACCGATTTGAAACCAGGTATGATTTTAGAAGGTACCGTCACCAATGTGACCAACTTCGGTGCATTTGTGGATATCGGCGTTCACCAAGACGGTTTAGTACACATTTCATCATTAAGCGATAAATTCGTAGAAGATCCACATCAAGTGGTGAAAACGGGCGATATCGTGAAAGTGAAAGTCTTAGAAGTGGATGTGCCGCGTAAACGTATTGCGTTAACGATGCGATTAGATGAAAGTGCGGTCAAAAATGACGGCAAATCTGACCGCACTTTAAGCGCAAAACCAAGAAGTAATGCACCTCGCCAAGATCGTAATCCTAGAGGAAATAGTGCAATGGGTAATGCCTTTGCCGATGCGTTGAAAAATTGGAAAAAATAATTTTGTCATTTAGATGAACATTGTGGCCAAATAGGCGTACAATGAAGGGGATCTGGTCAATCATCCAATCCCCTTTTTTATTTCAACGAAAGGAATATTCTTA
>JAGZRY010000251.1 GCA_018381425.1 Haemophilus parainfluenzae | reverse complement strand
TTAAAACTGGTTTTTTTTAGTGTAAAAAGATAAAAAAATAGGGCTTTCAGCCCAAAAAAGAGCAGTTAGGCTCTATATTTTTATATTTTACTTGTTTTACTTGTTTTCGGTTTCTGCGATCCTTGTTACACAAGGCTTCAGAGATTTATAAGACTACAAATTTCCTGTTATAAGACTACAAATTTCCTGTTATAAGACTACAAATTTCCTGTTATAAGACTACAAATTTCCTGTTATGAACTACTTTACTTTTTTATAATGTAGTCTTATTATTAGACTACATAAATTTTAATTGTGTAGCTTAATACAGGAAGTTTGTAGTTTTATGGCAAAAGATTTAGTTGTAGTTAAGGCTAATAGTCTTATTGAGGCTAGTTACCGATTGAGTATCGATGAGGTGCGTATTTTGGCTTTAACGATTGGCACAATGGATCCAAAGTCTAACCAAAAGATTTTTGATTTTACTGTGGCTGATTTTGTGCGTGAGTTTCCAGAAATTAGTATGGATAATGCTTACAAGCAAATTCAGGGGGCTATCAAGCGAATTTATGAGCGTAGCGTAAAAACCGAAGACAGCAATAGAGTAACTGAATTTCGGTGGGTTTCATCCCGGACATATTTCAAGAAAGAGGGGCGTTTTAGGATTGCAATGACTGATGAAGTAATGCCATATCTAACACAGCTTAAAGGACAATTCGCACAATATCAGCTCAAAAATATTGCTTATTTCAATAGCGTGCATTCAATCCGTATTTATGAACTGATTACGCAATATCGCTCAGTTGGGAATCGAGAAATTACTGTTGATAAGCTCAAAGAGTGGTTACAAGTTGCAGATAACTACCCACGTTGGAATAACTTTAAAGCAAGGGTTTTAGATCCTGCCATCACTGAAATTAACGAAAAATCAGATTTGTTTGTTGAAGTAGAACAAATTAAGCGAGGGCGTTCTATTCATTCCTTGCATTTCTCAATTAGAACAAAGCAAGAGGTTCAAGCTGCTGAAAAATCTGCAAAACGCCCTAATTTTCCGCATAAAAATAAATACGGGAAATACGTTACATTGAACCGACAAGATCCACGAATGAGTAATCACGAGTATGGAATGTGGGCTAAAGATTGCTTAAAAGTTTTAGAAGATTTTTACCAAAACATCGAAGATGTACCAAATGAAGATTTGTTATTTTATTGGATTTTCTTAACTGGAAATGCAAGCAATAAATCGAAGTTAGGTACAAGAAAAACATTTGTAGAAACGCTTAAAAAGCGTGGATACAAAATTGTAGATTGTGAGTTGGTTAAGATTTAAGAGATGGGGTTTAGATTTTATGAGTGGTGAAGAATTAACACCAGAAGTTTTAGCTAGAAGGGAATACCATGTAAGAAATGCCTTAGCTAGTTTTGCTTTGGAGGGGGAATATCCTTCTAAGGAAGCTGAGGCTTTATTTTACAAATTTGTTTCAGGTGAAATTGAAACGATAGAGGAATTAAGAAAGCAAATTGATTTATTGGAATATGGAGATGAGGGGAAAAAATGGCAACCATAATTCAAAAAGATGTTCTGATTGAGGCTATTGCCCAAATTCAAGGTTTTTTGAGTCGCAACTTACCGTATTCGGACTCTCTGAACGATGATGAATTATTTTTGTGTGGGCTACGTGAGCATATTTATAGCACTCATCATAATCAATTAGATTATGAATCTTTGCTTGTTGATATTATGAAAATTAAAGAAAAATATGAAAAACCACTGTAGTTTATGGGAAAAATAAACTACAGATTGTTAAATTATGAAATTAGTCAAAGTTTGCTATGATTTGACTTGTCTAGGGTCTGTGATCATAGCAAAGAACGCACGATACAGATTATCGGAAAAGGGCGTAGATTTTGACATCTACGCCCTTTTTCTTTTTTTAATGACGTTGTCTTGGAGCTATTTGAGATACTCTCGATGACGTTATCTGGTATTTTGAAGCAACTTGTTTTGTTGGTACGCCATTTGCAATTTCAGCTTTGATTGCACAATCTCTTAATTCCTGTACTTTCTTTTCTAAATTAGCAATAGCGAAACCTTGAGTTTCAATGATTTTTCCTTGTGTTTCCACAATTTTTCTGATTTCTTCTTGCTCTTCTACGACCAGTTTCATTGCTTGAATTAGTCTTTCACTCATCATATTTCTCCATGGGATTAAATTAAGTTAATTTAATTTTATAGATGGTAAAGACTTTTGTCAATGTTGAAATATTTAATTAAGATCATATAATAAGAAAGGGACGAACAGAAGTTCGCCCCTTTTGGCTAGTTATTCAAGTGCTACCAAGCTGTCGGGCTGTAGAGCAACACGAATAACACGATAAGAATTATCAAGATAATTTTCATCGGTCTGATCTCCAATCAGAGTTAAAACAAACTGATCGAGATGTGCCACTACCTGACCCGCCAGTCAGGTAATGACAACACCTGACCAGCCGTGAAAGATTTTACCATAAAACCGCCTTTTTTAGGCGGTTTTTGTTTGTCTGAGATAGCACATTACATCTAACGCCCTGCGGTTGTTTCCCCTTAAAATTCCATTGAAAAACTACGCTATTCAATAGAATTTTAGGCGGCAGATTAACCATTTCTTGACCTACCGACCAAAACTAACCCCCTTAGAACGTTTCAAATCATCCACAGAACGGTTTTTCTGCCGCTCCTTTAGTTTTTCCTGTTGTAACTTCATCTGTTTGTTATAACGCATTTTAGACAGCTCCTGTTGCGTTTTTTGTAACTTGGTTTAGGTTTCCCCTAGCTTTTGCCTTAAATTATTAATTTGAGCCGTTTTATCAGTTCATCTCTTTTGGCGTAAAAACTCCGAAGGACAAGATATAGGATTTGAGCTCACAGCGAATATAGCCGAGTAAAGTGGATTTATTTTATTTCATAAAATAAGGCCTACTTTACATATCTTGCCCTCTCTGTTAAGTAAACTTTTAATATGCACAACGTAGTATCTAGGTATAAAAAAGGTTTTATTTAGTATTATTTGGTTTTATTTGGTTGTATCTAAGTTAAAACTGGTTTTTTTTAGTGTAAAAAGATAAAAAAATAGGGCTTTCAGCCCAAAAAAGAGCAGTTAGGCTCTATATTTTTATATTTTACTTGTTTTA
>JAGZRY010000250.1 GCA_018381425.1 Haemophilus parainfluenzae | reverse complement strand
CGTAAAAGCATGCCCAGCTGGACATATGATCTCACCGTTCTCATTCTCTTTCATTTGAAAGCTTTTGAACTGATTCTTTTTCGTTTTCTTCTCTTTTTCTTTCTCATATCCAGGATATTTCAAATACTGCTCAATGTGGTGGATACTGTTATAACCGTAATTATTATATCAGCCATATCCAGCATCTGCACTGATATAGATATGCCGGATATATTCGCTGCTTACTCCCATCTGCACATTATATCCCGGTTTGAATACACCGGTATTGTTATAATAATCATATTTCATATGCATAAATGTTGCATCTGGATTTGTCTTAGAGAAACTGTTGCGTTCTGCAAGTATATCTATATGAAGCGTATATTTATACATCTTCAGCCCATATTCCTTTAATTCATCATAGTATCTCTGGACTTTATGCTTTCTTTTCCCCTTACCATGTTTGAACTCTATCCCGTGTCCATTCATGCATCGTTCGATCCAGTCACAGACATCCATCAGATAATCAAGTCTGATTTCATGATAGACTGAAAAAAATCATTGATAATTCAAGGTCATTTTTAATATTACGGTTTAGACTCTTAATGCATTTCATTGTCTTTTCCCAGCATCTGGCTCTATATTTCGTTATGGCCTTCTTCCACACAAAGGTCATTTTGTTTGCGTTCGCTTCAAATTTAGTGCCATCAAGATACAGTACATATGTATCTACAGTATCCTGCTGTTCAATGTAATTGTTGATCTCAGTGAATATCTTATCTATCGGCATTTTCAGATCATCATGGATGAAGCGGTGGAAAGCCTGATGGCAAGGTCTGTAATTATTCATAAGAGATATGAAACGGATATCAGTACGGCACAGTTTCTCAAGTTTTCTAGTGGAAGCGTAACCGAACAAGCCCATGCGAGGATAACCGTAATTCATATAGATGCCATTATAGCCATGAGTATTTCTGTTAGTGAAATCAATATGCTTATTTAAATTATACCTCCTGTGATTTCAAGAACAGTGCGTGAAATATCATCATGTGCTATGTCATTTTTGGAAAGAAAATTGAATTTAATGGCAGGATCGCTTGATATGTGCTATAATTTTTCTTAGGTAATATATTTAATACAAGCAATTAATTTTACCAAATAATAAGCACTTTTTCCAGTATCTGGATGATTGCTTTTCGATTTCTATGTCTGCTTACTCGTTACAGCCCCTATGATTTTGGACATGTGCTGATTTTAAACCGCTTGCAAATTATTCCTGCTTTTTTCTTCAAACAATTTGACAAAAAAGAGGTAAATATTTTAACGTTTTTTAAAGAAGTATTGATTTCAATCATTTTTAATTAGAATTTTTTCCCCTTAAATCATACGGCAAACAATAAATAGGGGAGGCTTCGCCTATCAAACTTATTTTCAGGTTTGCCTTTATAACATCTATGACCAATTTTCGTGATGAAAGTAACATAGCAATGATCCATCCTTCAGCATCCTTTTTCAACCTTGGTAATTGTCTATTATCCAAGAATGTATGAAACTTGTGTAATATTAAGGAAATGTAATACAAAACGTATGGTCAAATAGTTGAAAAACCTTTATAATAGAACTGTTGATTAAAAGAGGAGGCTGTTTATGGCTAAGAGAATACATAAGACAAAGAAAACGCCTTTATTTAAAAATGTAGGTTTTTATTTTGTCCTTCTTTATGCATTACTAACTTTAGGTATGATTGTTCAGGTATTCACGGTAAATGTGATCCCTATGAAATATGCAATGATTGTATGTGTCATATTATTATTACTGCTTTTAGGAATGTATTATCTCCAGTTTGGGAAAAAAGTAAATAAAGTAAATAAGGTATTGGGAAAAATATTGATTGTTATATTAGCGGTGTTCTTAGGCGTTGGCAACTGGTATTTATTTAAAACAGGATCAGCATTCTCCAGAATAACTGGGGATGATACGCAGACATCTATTGTATCTGTAGTAGTGATGAAAGAGAATAAAGCTGAAAGTATTGAAGATTTAAAAAATAGTAAATTTGGCTTAACAAAAACAGGAACACAGGATATCATGGAAAAGGGACTTGCTGACATAAAGAAAGATGCAGGACAGGATATCACCACTGTAGACTATAAATCATATAAAACGATTGCTGATGATTTATATGATGGGAAAATTGACGCTATTATTATGGATGAAGCCACAAGAAGCTTGTTTGAGGATAATCATTCTAAGTTTGACTCAGAAACAAGGATAGTAAAAAGCTACAAATATAAGACTACAACTAAAGATATTAGTAAAAATGTAAATGTGACTTCTGAACCATTTAACATTTACATAACAGGTATTGATACTTATGGAACAATATCTACAGTATCCAGATCTGATGTTAATATGATTGCGACAGTGAATCCTAAAACACATCAGATTCTGTTAACTAGCATTCCTCGTGACTATTATGTGCCTCAGCCATGTCAGGGAGGTCAGACAGATAAACTGACACACACTGGTATTTTTGGAGTAGACTGCACTGTAGAAACAGTGGAAACTTATTTTGGTATCGATATTAACTATTATGTACGTGTAAATTTCTCAAGCGTAGAGAATATTGTTAATGCTTTAGGTGGTATCACGGTTAATAATCCAGTTGCATTTACAGCAAGTGATGGAACTTATTCTTATGAAGCAGGAGAAGTTTATATGGATGGTGCAAAAGCATTACGCTTTGCCCGCGAACGTTATAATTTAGGGGGCGGTGACCGCGACCGTGGTAAGAATCAGATGAGAGTTATTACCGGAATCATAAACAAAGCAATTTCACCATCAATTATTACAAATTATACGAGTATTTTGGATGCAGTCAGCGGTAGCTTCCAGACAAATATGAGTAACAGCGAAATGACATCTTTGATTAAAATGCAGATAAACGATATGAGTGGCTGGGATATTGAACAAATTTCCGTTAATGGAACCGGTAATGGCAGTGCATGGTCACCGGCAAACGGATTTAATTCCTGGGTGATGGAACCAAATGTCAATACAGTGAAACGTGCTGTTGAAGTTATAAAGAAAGTTGAGAACGGAGAAGATGTAAAAGCTCTTGCTCAACAGGTTATGGAAGAAAACACAGCCGATGAATAATATTTAAATAAAAAG